>QIEJ01000260.1 GCA_003228585.1 Pseudomonadota bacterium | reverse complement strand
TATGCTTGTTCAATCTCGGACGGAAGAACACCGATAAAAAACTGGATGCGGCTTTCAGTATACAGAGATGCCGTCAGGGCTCTAACCAGGCGTGTGATCACCTCCTGTTCATCGATACCCCACTGTTTGAGTTTAACCTCAAAAGCTTCCTCATCCTCGAACCGGGAAAGGTACCCGCTATAGGCTTCCTGTACCTGACCGCTCGCAAGGCTGAAACTGCCGATCTCCTCTGCTTCCCGAATGATGACCAATCGATTCAAATAGGGTTTGAGAAGGGCTTCAAAACCTTTCTCACCGCTGGCGGGCTCAAGAAGACCAAGGTCGTGCTCCATCGTGACATCACTGAGTAATACCGCCTCATCCGCTATTACGGCTATTACATCGTCCAGCACAACCCACGGTCCGGGTGCCCCTGGTTCATCAGAAATGGCCATGGCCTGAGCTGCCGGAAGAAAGGTCATGAAAATAACCAGTACGAAAAATATTTTTCCTGTCAAGGGATCCGTCCCTGTTCGGAGTGGTTCGAGGATTAGAAGTCTATGCCATGACTTCGGCTGTGTCAAATTCGCAAATCCGTTGACACTGCCCACAGCTTCCTGTTAACTTCCGTGTTGTCATGAAGCTCACGTGCTGTCTGTGCTCAAAAGAGTATATCATGGATCCGATAAAGATCCCCGATGCGGGATTCAGGGTCGGCTGTAGTCGTTGCGGCGCTAAAATCACGGTTCTCCTCCCGGAAGGATGGAGGGAATTCGACAAAGAGGAACTTGTCAGCGGTCTGGACCAGGTAACAAAGGCTGCTGGTAACGACAAATATATCCTTGTAGCCGACGACACGGAATTTTTCAGGACCATGATGTCCGATCTGCTCATTTCCAAAGGGTTCAATGTGAAGGTCGCCGCTGACGGTCTGGACGCAATGGAGATGATAATGGCCGCCCCGGAGGCCTTTCAACTTGTTCTTCTGGACCTTCAGATGCCCCGCATGTCGGGGTTCGATGTCCTCGAAAAGCTAAAGGACTCGGAGATCCAGGTCCCTCCGATACTCGTGATGACCGGGGTTCATGACAGTCACGAAGATATGAAGCTCGTGCGGCAGATGGGAGCCGCCGGATATCTTGACAAGAGCCTGGATCCCCCGGTGGCGTTTGAGAGGATCAAGATGGTTATTGATGCCCAGAATAATAGAGATAGTGGATAGCACAAAGAACAAAGTGCAAAGAACGAAGTTCGGGCGCCGGGAGGCGTCTTTTTTCTGGTTCTTCCGGGATCAGAATTGGAAATTTCAGATCTCAGATTCCAAAAGAAAGCGCAGTCATTGCGAGGAACGTCGAGGCAGGCCGAGAGCGACGCGGCAATCTGATATTGCCGAGGCCTCCCGTCCAGGCGAGGCGTCCAGCGACTGCGGCGGTCTCGAATTGCCGGGATTGCTTCGTCGTCACGCCGGTCACGCCGCTGGCGTGATGACTCCTCGCAATGACGACGCAGATTGCCCGTTATCGGTTGACTAGAACGCATGCCCAATTGAAAAATGGATTCTCCATCTCGATTCAATATCAGTGGCTGGATTCAGTTTGTACCCATAATCAAGGCTCAGGGGGCCAGCAGGCGTCGACACCCTTATTCCTGCCCCTGCGGACACTCTCAGGGTGCTATTGGTGTACGGCTCTTCGTTGAGCCAGACACTTCCCGAATCAACGAACACGACACCCTTCACCCAACGGTAAACAGGGTATCTGAGTTCCGCATCGATATTGAGCATATAGTTACCACCAACGGGGTTACCTTCATCGTCCTTGGGGCCCAACTCGTCAAGATCATAACCCCGAACGGAATTCATCCCTCCCAGAAAAAATCGCTTACTGATGATGACCTGTTCACTGCGTCCATATGGAAGAATGACACCACCTCTGATCAGCGTGGCCAGAACCAGGCTGCTGCTCAAAGGGAAGTATTTATGAGCGGATACCTCCAGCCCATAATCTTCAGCCTCGGAACCTAAATATCTGGAAGCGACTCCCAGTCTCACCTGGCCAAGCACCCCTCTCGTGGGATCAAGGAAATCATCACGGGTTTCGTACAGAGCCTCCAGGATTATAGCAGCAATATCCGTCTTCCCCACATCCTCCGGGGACAACACAACCCCGGGCGCTATGTCAAAAATATCTACGCCTTCAAAGCTGTATTCCGCGATGCCCGTGATCTTTTTGGTAATCTTTCGATTGAATTTCAGAGAGATGGATTGTGTTTCCTGACTGAAACTTTCCCTTTCTTCCCTGAAATCGCTGAGTGATGCGGTTAAATCAATGGGCCTTGCCAGAAAATAGGGGTGCCTGTAGATGATGGATAACAGTTGTTCAATGGAACTCGCCCGGGCCCCGAGAGTTAGAGAACGGGCCATACCTGCGACATTCCGGTTGGTATATGACACCTGTCCTCTGAAACGGTCCTCACTACCGTACCCTACTTTGAAACCGACAACCCGCTTATTACGCTCACTGACCTCGACGATGAGATCTTTGATCTCACCGGGGATCTCCTGGCTCGCCAGCTTGATGTCAACGGTATTATGGACACCCAGTCTGTAAACCCTGCGCCGGGCCTCGATGATCTTCTCCATGGTCAGAAGATCACCCCTTTCCAGATCAAGGGCAAGCCTGACGATCCTGTTCTTAACGTTCTTCCCGCCAATGATAATGACACTGCCAAGGTATACAGGAGGACCTGATTCAATGTTGAATTCCAGGTCAACAGAGCCGTCCTCGTTTACCCGGGGTTTCTTCAAGCTTACAGCACCATAGAGATAACCGTCCCGGGCCAAACGGTCAATGAGAGCATCTCGACCTGACTCCACCTTCTCGGGCACATATGGATCACCTTTATGGACAGCAAGGATCTCAAGGGTTTCAGTTATCGGATAGACGGACTGCCCGATTCGCACATCGTGGATCATCGTCTGGTTCCCCTCATGGACGATGAAGTGTATTGGGACATTTCGCAACTGATCGTCCTCGATGAACCGGAGCGGTTTCAGAATCACTTCCGTGGAAAGGAAACCCCTGTCGCGATAGACCTTTTTCAATCTGTCTATCCCGGAATCCAGGACACTCCTGACGAAGGGGTCACTTTTTTGAAACATCAGCGCTTTCTGCACATCCTCCGGGGAAAGTAATTCGGCTCCATCAATGGTTATGGTTCCGAACTGCGCACGCAATCCTGTGGTGACAATCAGGGTGACCTCCACCGTTCCCGGTTCCGGCTCCATGTCGACCCACTCTATGGAACCGAAAGGGTATCCATCATTTAAAATCCGCTCCTTGCTTTTCCTGCCTGAGGATTCCCTGGCTGCACTCTGATCCGGTTCCGTCGCATAGGCTTTCCTGACCCACCTGAGGAAGGTCCTGGAACTATAATCCGCGCTGTCTATCTCAACACGCAGCACATATTTTATGCCTTTGAGAATATTGAAGGTCACGATCACCCTGTTCCTGATCGCGGGATCGGGCTCGATGGAATACTGAACCCGCGGATAGAAGTAATCATCTTTCTTCAGCTTCTTAACGATCCTTTCAACATCACGATCCAGGGTTCTGCCATCAAGCATCTCACCGGGCATGGACGCGATGATGGAGGAGAGCTTGAGATTCGACCATCCCGAATCACCCGTAAGCCTGACATGTGTGATACGACTTCTGGGGCCTTCGATTATCCTGAATGTTACGTCGGTCCTCTGATCCGGGCCGACTTCCGTCATATAAGCAACCTGGGTCGCCCGAAACCCCCTGAACTCATAGTAATCGATGATCTTCTGCCTGTTCTCCTCCAGGCGCTCGGCCGTCAACTCCTCCTCCCGGCCGAGATCGAGCCTCCTCGAAATATTTCGGTTGGATATCCGGAGGTTACCCTTGGAGCGAACCTCCCCTATCCATCTTTTGGACGTTAGGTGAAACCATATTTCAACCCCTCCGTCAACAGATCGGCCTGTTACGGATATCCTGTCATAAAGGCCCGTTCTATAGAGATTCCTGATCCCCTCCCTGATATCGGAAACGCGCAGAGGGGAACCCCGGGAAGCGGGGACGAGGGCCAGAAATTCGGACTTTGGGAGATCTGCTCCATCGAATGAGATATTGATTACCGTCTTCCCGGCGAAATCAAGAAGCGGAACAGAAACATCCGCGCCGGCAGCGGGGTGAACAGTGATCATCAGACACGTCACTACCGCGGCAAGTATGCCTCTCATTCCGGAATCTCAAATTTGAAATCCAGATCAAAACCGTAGTCCTGGTCCCCCTCCTGCCCTCCAACGATGGAAAACATATCCAGGACTCTGTAGCGGAGGGTGACCTCGGATTCCTCACCGGAAAGGATCGGAGATGAAGCGCTCAAGGACAGTCTCTCACCCAGATTCTTGTCTATCTGGACGCTGGGCGATGTCTCCCCCGTATTGGATACCGTGGAAGGATTGATGATAACGCGATCAAAGCCTGTGATATCCTGAACGCCGGACTCCAGTTTTCCCTTGAGATCGCCGGTGAGAAGAAAGGTCGCCTCAACCGGTGACATTCCACCTCCGGAGCCGAAGACATTGCCACCGACCGCCCCCCAATTCAGCAATGAGATAATATCTGGCTGGCTTAAAGGGGGTGATGATAGAAGATCAAGTTTGAATTTCGACGGAACCCCGGTGGCCACGAGTCCTATTTCATAGTCCCGCAGCCTGCCGTCCCTGTCAAAACCACTTATATCGGTTTTTGCGGCGAAGTCGAAGTTGGGTTCAATAACCCTTGGATTGAAAAAACCCACCGTTCCATGGGTAAGCTCGAAGGTTTGACCCCGGTAGAAAATAGCGCCTTCCTCCATGGAAAAACGACCAGTGAGGGTCGGTTTGGACACCGGCCCCCGCAGATGAAGAACACCGGTGGCCTCACCTCTGAGAAGTTTCATTTCAACCTGAACAGGATTAACAGTCTCCATCTGAAGATCCAGAAAGAGCCATTCATCGTTTCCGTTACCATCCGTTTTACGACCTGCGGGCGTTACGGTGGATTCAGCCTTTTGTTCCAGAAACGAAAGCAAATTATCCAGATCGATCTCCCTGGAATATAGCCCCTCATCCATTCTGATCACACCGCGAATATCTCCCTTCTTATCCAGGAGCCTGAATGTCAGGTCGACCCTGTTGACAGTGGAAAACCCGTCCGGGAACCGGACCTCAATCCCTTCACCTTTCCATTCCAGGCGGCCTCGCAACGGCCTTAATCCTTCCATGTAAAGTTCACCGTTCATCTGGATAGTACCCTTCCCCACTTTCCCATGGATGGATTCAAAGCTGAGGCGTTCCCTGATAATCTCCAACCGCCCGTTCAGATTGTCTATCTTGACGGGAAAGGGGACATGAGCGACACAGGAGGCTTCTGTGATGTTGAGGAAGCC
>QIEJ01000236.1 GCA_003228585.1 Pseudomonadota bacterium | reverse complement strand
CGAACGGCTCTGCGGTTCAGACTTGTCTCTTCCCCCTCACCCCAACCCTCTCCCGCGCCGGGGAGGGGGGGTAAAACCCTGCAAATCCTGTTGATCCTGTCAGAAAGGTCTTCCCGAGCTTGTCCCTAACAAAACGCCTCGTCCTAACAAGCCACCTCGACCATCCGGGATTGCCGCGCTCCCGCTGGTCACTCGCAATGACGTGCGTTTTCTTTGGAATCTGGAATATCCCCTTATTGACACTTCCTCTGCAATTCCCTACACTCACATCACATTTACAGGGCCGACCGAGAGGCCCGGGAGGATAACACACCCAACCGTGACAGACAGCAGTAGACCATTGGATAAATCCGGAGCAGATTCCGCTTCCGGCCCAAAAATCACCGAATTCAACTCATTAAGCCTTCCCCAGCCCGTTAGAGACGGGATCAGCGACGCAGGATTCGTTGAGATGACCCCGGTTCAAAGGGAATCCCTGCCGGCGACCCTGAACGGAAAGGATCTGTGCGCCCAGGCTCAGACGGGAACTGGAAAAACCGCCACTTTTCTCATCTCCATATTCACGCATCTGCTTGAGCAGAACACGGAAGGGAAGAAAAAGCCTTCTGCCCTCGTGCTCGCTCCAACCAGGGAACTGGCTGTCCAGATCTACAAGGAGGGACAGGCCCTGGGTGTTCACACCGGTCTCCGTCTGGTCGCTGTTTACGGCGGAGAGGGGTTCAACCGCCAGGAAAAGGCCCTCAGGGAGGGCGTAGATATCGTCATAGGTACCCCGGGACGGCTTCTCGATTTCATGCGCAGGAAAGTCCTCGATCTGCGCGAGGTCCGACATCTGGTCATCGACGAGGCCGACCGCCTGATGGACCTGGGGTTCTGGGACGAGTTGAGAAATATCCTCAGGCGTCTGCCGCCGCCGGACAAGCGTCAGTCCATGCTCTTTTCCGCGACCCTGGATTCCGGGACGCGGAAGATCGCCCGTGAATACATGAACCGGCCCGTTAATGTCACCGTTCAACCGGAGCAGATCACCGCAGAGGGAATTGATCAGTTAGTCTACCATGTGGATCGTGACATGAAATTCCGGCTCCTGTTGGGCATTCTTGGAAGAGAGGATATTCCCAAAGGGCTCATCTTCACCAACATGAAGATAACCGCCTCATGGCTGGTGGAAAAACTCAAGGATCACGGTTACAGGGACGTGGGGCTGCTCACCGGCGACCTTCGCCAGTCGGTGCGCAATCGTGTCCTGGACAAGTTCAAGAGGGACAGACTCCCGCTGCTTGTGGCTTCGGATGTGGCCTCCCGTGGTCTGCACATCGACGACGTTACCCACATCATAAACTACGATGTTCCGCAGGATCCCGAGGACTATGTGCACCGCATCGGCCGGACGGCCAGAGCCGGCAAAAAAGGAAAGGCCTTTACACTTGCCTGCGATAAATACGTTTATTCCCTTCCGGAAATAGAGGAGCTTCTCGGCTCGCCCATCCCTTCCCAGGTTCCTTTTGATGAGGATTACGGTGAGGACAGGACCGCCGATTTCACTGTGAGGGAATTCTTCGCCAGGGAAAAGAGGCTCAAGCGGGAGACGAGAGGCCACCAGCGTTCCAGAACACGGGACGGCCGGAAACCCGAGCAGCAAAAAAGAAGAAGACGCCCGCCCAGGAGGAGCCAGAAGAGCGAACGGGGTTGAGTTCTGTGTTCCAGATTTCAGCTAGATTTCTTATCCAAAATCCAAGACCCAAGATCCAAAATTTTAAGTTCAAGGTCCAGGATTGACAGTGTCGCAAAAAGTCCAAACGGGCCTCTTTGCTCCTCGGAAAGCGAGGCTTTGACTGCGAACGTTTCTGCTATTAACGTTTGTCTCCCCCTCACCTCTGCTTGTCCCGCCGAAGCCTTGGCGTAGGCGGATTCTCTCCCGCCAGCAGCCTTCGCGTAAAGCTGCGGCTCGCCAAGGGGGAGAGGATGTTCTTCTCTGTGAACTCTGTGTTGAAGGCTTTTATTCCTCCCAGACGACCACCTCTGATGAACGGGTCTCAACAGCCTTCAGGAGCGCGGCTTCGGCCCTCTCGAGGAGCCTCTCGGTAGTAGTGGCATCCTCAGGATAGCTGGCCAGTCCGGTTCTGAGCCGAAGAGATGCGGTTTCCGGATTTTCCGCCATATGTTCCAGGAGTTCTCCCGTAACCCTGGCAACAACCCTGGCACCAATATCTGTATCCAGATCTGGCAGAATAAAGGAGAAGCCGGACGGGTTGAACCTCGCCAGGGTGTCAAAATCACGGAACCGTTCCCGGACAAGAAAAGCTATGGACTTGAGAACCCTGCCCGCTGTTTCAGTCCCTCTCTCATGGCGGTACCCCTCCCAACCCTCCACCTGCATGAGTCCAAGAGACACAGGCCTTTCTCCCCGTCTTGCTCGTGAGATCTCGCGGCTGAGAACTTCGTGAAATCCTGTGTACCGCATGAATCCGGTTAGCGGGTCCTGCCCCATCCTGAACCTGAGGTCCCCTCTCAGGTGCCAGCAGTGGCCCAGCAGGTTCAGGAAGTGAGCGGCGGCGGCAAAACGCTCTATTTCACTGTTGTTGAACACACGGCCTTCTCTGCGAACGGCGATGGTCATCAGGATATCCCCTTCGATGTCCCTTTTTGCCATAAGGAGAGACTCGGCACCCTCTCCAAGGAGAAAAGGATCGCAGGAAAAGGAACCGGTAAGACATACAGCCGGCTTGTCCGGAAACTGGACCGCCTCCTGTATCAATCGGGGAGTGTCCAGATTCCCGAGATCCTGCTCCGAACCCATCCTGAGACCTTTCCGGGATACGATCTGGACAACATTCTTTGCGGGGATAATTTTCAGAAAAGCGTATGAGTCGGCCGAAACAGAGTCACTGACGGCATCCATGAGGGAGTTAAGACTGTCTCCAGTGGCTTGTGCGGCATATGTGGCCATTCGGCAGATGATCCTGGCCAGGCTGGGGCGTTTATTCGAGACCATGAGATCAGTGAACGGGCCGGTAGCCTTCCGGGATGTCGCCGTCGAAGGGACGAAGCGTAATATCGATCCCCTCGAGAAAGGTGCTGTCCTGGACGGTAACCGAATGGTCATCCGAAACCTCATAACGACCGAAGGGCTCGCCCTGGACGGGAACTTTCATAGCGTGGGACCTGGCAGCCAGCCAGTAGCGCCCCCCGGAGGGGAGGTAGATCGTATAATTGCCTTCATCGTCAGTGATGGTTGAAGCAAAATCGGGCAGGCGCTGCATATCGTCGTCCTTGTATGCGATGGCGTAGGTCCCGGGAACATGCTTGCCTTCCTCATCCAGGATGCGGCCCCTGATACCTGTGTCCGATACACGGGATACGGCCGTTATCCCCTGAAAGAACAGCGGTTCGTTCAATTCCATCAGAATAAAGTTAACCTCTGTGTACTTCTTCTTCCTGACACGGGTGGAAACCCTGCCGGGTCCGTGGTCATAGTAGTCCCCGACGGAGAGAGGCCCGTAGTTGAGCCCTGATTGACGTTTGCGGGCCACAACAAAATAGTCGCCGGGGGGAAGGTCCAGCTTGTACGAACCGTCGGAGCCCGAACCGTGGCTCACCCAGTCCGTCACGCCGATGATCCCGAGGGAGGCAGCTCGATACTCGATCTTGCCGACATATGCGTAAACATAGGCCTTTTCCACAGGTTCGCCTGAATCGCGCATCACCACCCTGCCCCATATCCCGGAGGGTTTCACTTTCTTCCCGGGTTTATCTCCCCCGGCCGAATACGCTGTGTATGCCATTGCGGGGATAAGGACCAGGCATATCACACAGACACGGACAACCCTGTATGTTGCCATTATCACAACCTTTTCCCTACCCCGGCACTCTCACCGCGAACTGTCCTGTGGTCGGCCGTCATCCCCGGGAATAAAGACGGCATCAATCACCCTGTTGGAGAGGGTAATCGTGATGGGCCTCGTCAGGTCATATCCGTTCTCAAGGTAGAGGTAGCCCATGAAAACATAACCCTTTTCGGACAGACCCGAATCACAGAGGTATTTGCTCACCAGACACAGAACCGGGCGGGACATTATATCGCCCTGCACGAAATGAAATGGTTTATAAAAGAAATATTTCCTGGTGCACTTGACCTGCCAGAGAAGAATCCGGCCGTCTTCGTCGATCTTGCTCAATATCTCCTGTTCATATATGGGGTCATAGGTGAAGGTGACCTCAACATCTGCGTCATTGCCAGGATTTTTGAGGATATATGCAACCTCTGCAGATGACAGGGGTGGGGGAATAACGACAAAAAAGATAGCCGCGATTGAAAGGACGCTTACGGTATAACGCCACATGGGAACACCCCTTTCCTCCCCAGTTCCAAGTTGGAAGCATAACCCAAGGGCCAGACCGAGTCAACTTCCCCGGCCGGATTTGCGAATCTGTCCCTGGTCCCGAGTCCCGGGTCTCGGGAATTAAGGCGATCTCAGCGAACTGAGACTGCCACGTCACTCCTTCGTCGTTCCTCGCAGTGACATTCGCTTGGTCCTTGATTTTGGATTGGATTGGAAAAACGCAAGAGCCGTTCGGAGCAAAGAGGAACGAACCCTAAATTATGCTATCGAAAAATCGGCAGATTCAAAATCCACTCGGTCTCGAACAGCTCTCCCACCGTGCCCAGGCCAAGGAGGAGAACGTAAAGAACCAGGAGGCCCAGAAGAAAGTTCTCCCTATTCCTGCCGAACCATCCGGAAGACAAGGCTTCTCCACCCTTCCCGGTGTCATCCCGGGCTGTCGGTCCAGATGGCCTCGGGGTAACCTTCTCAGGCGCAGGTTCCCTCCTCGGGGCATCGGCCTGAAGGATAAGATCATCATCAAGGGCCTCTTCACTCTCCTCCTGTTCCTCAACGAGATCTTCTTCCAGTTCACTGGACGCAGTGGAGACCTGCTGTTCCTCCTTGACTTTTCTCCTTTTTTTAATGTCCTTGCGGCGCCTGGCCATAGTACTTACCTCTTTGCGTGAAACAGATTCTGCTTTGAGTGGAATATATCATCTGCGGGCTTTATCTTCCAGCGTGAGAAGCGCTCTTCTGCCCGCATCGGTGTTGTACTCTCTCACATATGTACGCAACGCCGGCACAGTCATAACATCCCCCATCTCCCCGAGGATCGATGCCACCTCGTCTTTCAGGGCAATGCTCTGGAGAGGAGAGATGAGAACCTCCATGAGCAGGTTGAGCGATGGTTTTCCGATCTGGACAATGGCTTTTCTGGCCTCCCGGCCGAGATCGGGAGTGAGAAGTTTGCCAGCGAGAAGAGGTACTGCCGTCTCGTCACCATACCCTGCGAAAAATCGAATGGCTCGGACAGGTTCGGAACCAAACTCCAGCTCATGGGCCCACTTTTCAAACTCCTTAATCCTTTGACGGCTAATATCAGCCAGTTTGCTGTCAGGATAACGCGCCAGAAAGTCCTGGTAGGCATAGACCTTGTCCTCCTTCCCGGCCCTGATAAAAAGCCTGGC
>QIEJ01000094.1 GCA_003228585.1 Pseudomonadota bacterium | reverse complement strand
ACCGATCACCGATCACAAGCCCTTAATAGCCCAGATTCCCTGCTGCGCCTTATCCGCCCACTTGCCGTAGGGCTCTATGCCGATGACCCTCCCGTACGCCTCCAGAGCCTCACGGTATCGACCTTGCCACCGATAAACCTCACCCAGGTGGTAGTGGATCTCCGGTATGCCGGGTTGATACTTAATTGCTTTGGTAAGGGCCTGGTAGGCCTCTTCAAACATTCCCTGCTTGAAATAGACCCACCCCAGAGTATCGTAGAAAAACCCGTTTTCCTGGTCCTTGTCCAGGGCTGCGTTCGCGAGGGCAAGGGCATCCTCATAGTTGATATCCCTTTCCACGTAAGCCCAGGCGAGGTTGTTGAAGGTCTTGACATTGTCCGGGTTGATGGCAAGAGCCTGATCATAATGTTGAATGGCTTCTTTGTAACGGCCCTGGGACATGAGGGCCTCGCCCAGGTTGTGGTGGAGCCGATCCAATGTGGGGTTGATCTTCAACCCTCTCTTATAAATGTCGATGGCCTCCCTGGTCCGCCCCTCCTGAAATTTCAGAACACCGAGGTTGCTGTAGGCGAGAACATAATCGCTGTCAAGGGCAATGGCCTTTTCCAGCATCTTCTCCGCCTCCACGTCCCTGTTCAGAAGCATGAGGGCAACACCTAGATTGCCGTAGATCTCCGGGACATCCGGTTCCAGTTCCACGGCTCTTCTGAACTCTATGATGGCAAGGTCCAGTTGACCGAGGTGGTAATAGCAGACCCCCGCGTTGTTCCGGGCGAAACCGAAATCTGGTGTGTACTCTGTCGCTTTCTTGAACCTCTCCAGGGCCTGGGAGACCTTTCCCTGGGAATACAAAGCTATACCCACACCGTTGATCCTCCGAGCCAATGTGAACCTGGCACTCCTGTCCCTGCACGAGCCGACTCCCAGAACAAAGATAAGGATCATGAAACAGGAAATGGCCTTTGATCTCATTGAAGCTCCCGGACCTGGTTCAGGACATTGCCGGCCGGATCGGTTGCCCGGATACGGATGGTCCCCTGGTCTCTTCGGACGGTGAGAAAGGAGCGAAAAACCCCATCGGGCGACAAGGGCACCTGCTTGCCGTCAAAGCTGAGGCTGCTGCCAGGCTCCACAGCTCCTGATAGAAACACCCTGCTTCCGGAAGGGTTGCTGAAGACAATAGGATCGTTCATGCTCAGTTGGGGAGGGACCTGGTCACGGATGATCCTGAACACCCTGAATGATGAGAACAGGCTCTCCTGGCCCCGACTGTCCACACTGCTGACCCTCCAGTAATAGAGACCGGGGACCATTCCTTTAACTGTTGCTCTTGTCCCGTTTATTTTGGGGTTATCATAGATGATATTGGAGAAGTACCTGTCCGAAGCCACCGCAAGGTGGTAATACTTAGCCTCTTTCATCCAGTTCCACGAGAACCTTACTGAAGTCTTTTCAGCCCTCGAAACCATCCAGTTCAGGTTGGCAGGCTCTCTTGCCGCCGGGACACCGAGGAGTTTGCCCCTGGAGAGGACACCACCGGTCTTGGCCAGCTTTACAACCTCGCTCTGGCCCAACCTGATCTCCCTGTCTCCGGCGCGGACCGACACATCGCCTGACAGAAGCTTGTATTCAGTCTCGTTCTTATCGTTGACACGGATGTTCATCCTGGCTTTCCTGACCTGGGCGACGGAACCTGGAGTCTCGATGAGAAAGCGGGACCCTTTGGCTGTTGGCCTGAGGATGCTTGCCTCCACATCACTGACCAGGAGCTTGATTGCTGAATTTTTTGTACGAGTGCGAATATCCTCAGTCATCTCATCGATGTGAACCAGTGAATTGGATTTAATGGTGAGTTGGCTGCCGTCGTCAAACTGAATGACACATCTGGAACCGGACCGGGTCCTGACCTTGTCACCCTTCTTCAGCTTGATGCTCTTCCTGGCCGGCTGCCATTCCAGAGAGCCGGCCAGATTCACCTCAACGGAGCCCTTGATATAGCTCATGGAAGCCATTCTCTCCCTCCGATAGAACTCGTCGGACCTGAGAAGTTCCATGGCCTTTTCAAGAGTAGCCAGAGTCTGCTCCGCCAGAACCTGGGCCTCTGAATTTTTTCGGTTGTCGTAGGCCTTGCGAGCCAGAAATAAGGTTTCCTGGGCTGACTGGAAGTCATCAAATGCAAGTTCCTTTATTCCCAGGACGATGGATTGGTCGAACTGTTTCTCACCCCTGGCGATAAGTCTTCGGGCCTGTGCTTTGGGGCTGAGAAGCTGCAAATACAGGAGAGATGTTACAGCGCTTATAGCGAAGAGGACGAGCAGAAAACTGACCCAGAACTGAACCGTGCTGAACGGGATAATGATTGTGCGCCACTTCAGACGGCCCCTTTTTTTTTCGGTCTTTTTCGCCACTGATGTCTGTCCCCTTAGCACCTAGCACATAGTACTTAGTACTATGGTCTTAGTACTAAGTATTAATAATCTTCGGGTAGACCCTGACCATGGCATCGACCACGTCAGGATCGTACCATTTGCCCCTCCATTCGAGGAGTTTATCGACTACGAACTGTGTTTCCATCGCCTTCTGGTAAAGACGTTCACTGGTCATCGCGTCAAATGTATCGGCGACCGCTATGATCCGCGCAAGGACGGGGATCTGGCTGCCCTGCAATCCCTGAGGGTAACCGGTACCGTCCAGCCGCTCATGGTGGTGCTGGATCCCGGGGATAATCTCCTTCAACTGACCGATGTGCCCCATTATCATGGCACCCCATCGCGGATGCTGCTGGATAATCCCATACTCCTTCTCGGTGAGCTTGGTCGGTTTCTTCAGGACCCGGTCCTCGATGCCTATCTTCCCGACATCGTGAAGCAGCGCCGCCACGTTGACTTTCTGCTGCTCTGAGGGCGGCAGACCCATCTCCTTGGCGATCTCGAGGCTTATCTGAGCTACCCTTTGTGAATGACCTCTTGTGTATGGATCCTTGGCATCGATGGCAGCAGCCAGAGCCTTGGTCGTGCTTATGAACATTTCCCTGAGGTTCTTGTCGTGGCTCTCAAGGTGGGCCGCCATATTGTTAAACGCCTGGGCAAGCTCGCCCAGTTCGTTCCTGGAAGTGATCTGAACCCGGTCCTGAAAATTGCCCCTGGCAAGAGACCTGGCGCCCTCTGCCAATTCGCCGATGGGTTTGGCCAGTCTTATCGCCAAAAGTGTGCTGGCGATGATGGCAGCCAGGATGGCGACAACAGCCCACAGAAGGGTCTGATTGACCATCTGGCTGATGGTGACGTAGGCGTCATCCCTGGGTTCCTGGACAACGACCCCCCAGCCCAGTCCTTTCACCGTTGAGTAGGAGCCCACCATATCCTTCCCCATTTTGTCACGGAAGGGAATGGTCCCCGCGCTGACACCTGCAAGCAGGTATTTGCCGACGATCTCAACCGTGCTCATGTCCTCTGATTTCGCAACCCTGTCCGATGCCTGGTGTGCGATGAGCGTCCCCTTGCGGTCCACAACGTAGGCATTACCCTGGCGGCGGATGTTGATCCTCTTCACAACCTCCTGCACTTTATCCAGGGAGATCTCCCCGAGCAGCATCGATCTGATGCTTCCATCACTGGCGTAGACGGACATTCCCACTGCCACGATGGGAACATCGCTGCCGGACAGGATCACAGGATCGCTTATAAAGGTTTTACCCCCTGTCGACTCCTTTACAGCCAGTTTCTTAATGTCCTCGCTCAGAGGCGGCACCTTGGAGCGCCCAACCCGGAACACCCGGGCCACCTCCTTTCCCCCGGTGGAGTATTGCGTTAGCCGGATTATCTCGGGATATTGATCCAGGTAGAAGATCAGGGACCGCTCCCTTTCTTCCCGGTTCAAGGGGCTGTTGCCGCTCTGCGCCTTTGAGACAAGCTCCATGTTGCCCATGATCGTTGACAGGGCTGTGGAGATCTCCTCCGCGGCGGAGTCGGCCACCTGTGAGTGAAGCGCGAGAAGCTGATCCTCCAGATATGTGCGGTTGATCTCCATAAGCTTGTAAGATGCAGCCAGGAGAGGGAGCACTGAAACGGCCATTGTTACCAGAAGGAACTGATAGAGTATCCTGGTCCTGCGAACGGATTTCCCCTCCGGCCGCTCATCAGGAACTTCGGAACGGGTGAAAAGATTTTTTATAGACTGAAGGATCTTCATTAACCGCTTCCCCCGGGATCTCTTCCTCCCACAACGATATCGGGAAGCCTGAGGGTCGGCTGTGCATCACCCACAGGCACTCCCTGACCTTCCTTCCCGCAAGTTCCCAGACCGAAACCCAGATCACTCCCTACCATGTCTACACTTCTTAACACCTCAGGTCCGTTCCCGGCAAGTGTGGCACCCCTTACAGGCCCGGTGATCTGACCGCCCTCAAGAAGGAATCCCTCACTGACCTCGAAGACAAAATCGCCTGTCACAGTGTTAACCTGGCCTCCGCCCATCTTTCTGACGAGCAGCCCACGATCCACCGATCTGATGATGGCATCGGGGTCATCCTTGCCCGGAAGAATGATCGTGTTGGACATCCTGGGTATCGGCCAGTGCCGGAAGGATTGACGTCTTCCGTTGCCAGTGGGTGGAATTCCGTCACGCCGGGCACTGACCAGATCGTTCATGTAGGACTTCAGAACACCCTCCTCCAGCAGGACCGTCCGAGTTGCAACCACACCCTCATCATCCACATTGTAAGATCCTCTTCTGCCGGGCAGGGTCGGATCGTCCACCACAGTGATGAGTGGCGATGCCACTTCCTGGCCGATTTTCCCGGAATAGACAGACATCCCCTCACCGCTCAGGTCCGCCTCCAGACCGTGTCCGACAGCCTCATGGACCATCGTACCCCCGGCTTCGGCGGCGAGGACAACGGTCATCCTTCCCGAGGGAGCTTCCGGTGCTTCCAGCATTGTGATCGCTCTTCTGGCGGCCACCTGAGCGATCATTTCAGGGTCCACGCTCCGGAAGACCTCGTAACCCCCGGTCCCTCCCTGCGGTTCATAACCCACCTGCATGTGTTCACCATCGGAAACAACGACCTGGACGAGAAAGATCCCATAGCCTCGGCGGTCCTCGGCAAGGACTCCGTCCGAGTTGGCCACCAGGATTCGGCTTTCGGTGTCACGGTAAACGGCTTTGGCCTGGACGACCCTGTCGTCGAATTTCCGGGCTGTGGACAACGCGCTTAGAACCAACCCTCCCTTTTCCTGCAGGGAAACTGAAGAGGGATCCTCCTCCAGAGTCAGAGGGCCGGCAGGCACTCTTCTGGGGGAAGAGACGTGGACCGGCTCACCGGAACCGGAACCGGCAGCCAGAAATCGCGCCAGTTCCAGAAGGGATTCAGGTGTCAGATCAACAGTTGTCCCGAAACGTGTTACCCGATCCCGGACAACTCTCATCCCCACCCCGGTCTCTCGCCCCGACGAGACTCTTTCCATCGCCTGCCCCTCGGCCTCCAACATCCTGGAGGTCATATCCTCGTAGAAAATGTCAGCAAGTTCCCCTCCCGAGGACAACAGTGTATTCAGGACATCTTC
>QIEJ01000156.1 GCA_003228585.1 Pseudomonadota bacterium | reverse complement strand
AGACCGAATACCGCATCTGCTACGAGGACACCGATTCCGGCGGGGTTGTTTACTACGGCAACTACCTGAGGTACTTCGAGCGGGGACGGACCGAGCACCTTCGCCATCTGGGTTTCACCGTGCGGGAGTTCGAGGACCAGGGGTTACTGTTCCCGGTTGTCCGCGCCGAGATCGATTATCGGTCGCCAGGGTTTTACGACGACCTCATGAGGATCGAGACCAGGATCGTTCAGATGGGTAAAACATCTGTGACCTTCGGTCACAGGATATTCAGATCCTCCGATGACACTCTCCTCGTAGAAGGTCAGGCCACCATCGTATGCGTGGGAAAGAATCTGCGGCCGAGAAGAATTCCGGCGGAAATCCGGGATTGCTTCGTCGGCATTGGGAAATCTGCCTCCTCGCAATGACAGGCGCTTTCTTTTTGGATTTTGGATCTTGGATTTTGGATTAGAATGAATAACAGATTTTGGATCAGAATGAATAACACCAACGCCAAAGCATTAAACGACAGCCTCAAAGTAACCATCGTCGGATCCGTCATCAATGTGATCCTGGTTATTCTCAAGATTGTCCTCGGGATCATGGGGCACAGCAGGGCTCTCGTCGCTGATGGAATCCACTCACTGACGGACCTTGTAACCGATGTGATTGTCATCGGAGGCCTGATCATCGGCTCTAAGCCTCAGGACGATTCACACCATTACGGTCACGGTAAGGTGGAGACGCTGGCGGAGGTGGGTCTCGGCTGGATCCTGATACTTGCCGGTCTTGCCATTATGTTTGATTCTGTTAAGGCCATGCTGTCGGGTTCAACGGGACCGCCTCTGCCGATAGTAATCCCGGCAGCCCTCGCGAGTATCATATTAAAAGAGTATCTCTACCGTATAACCATCAAGGTGGCAAAGCGCAGCAACCGACCGTCACTGGTGGCTAACGCGTGGCATCACCGCAGCGACGCCCTGACGTCCATTGGTGTTCTCCTCGGTGCGGGCCTGGCTGTCGTTTTCCCGGCGATGGCTGTAATGGATGCCCTGGTGGGTCTTGTGGTGGCGGTGGTGGTCATCAAGGTCGGTGGCGGCATCGCCTGGAAGTCGTCCATGAGGATCATCGACACGGCCCCATCTGATGATTACGTGACCCGTGTGAGTGACCTGATCTTGTCGGTGCCCGGGGTCAGAAGCGTCCGCAACCTGAGAATGAGGCATGTTGGCAGCCTCATCGCCGTTGAGGTCCACCTGGGACTGGACCCGGAGATGTCGGTGTTCGAAAGTCACGATCTGGCCACTGAGGTGAAGCGTTTTGTGCTCGAAAAGGACAGTCGTATTTTTGATGTTCTGGTGCATGTAGAGCCGGAAGAACCCAGGTCTGATTAAACCCCATACCCGTAACCTGCGTAATCCAGTTCCGAACCGACCTCCCCGGTAATCCCCTCCGAACTGTCGGATGCCAGGAAAACCGCCAGTTGAGCTATGTCGTCCGGGGATTTAAGGTGGCCCTCTTCCTTGAATGTCTGAAACTGGTTAAAAAGTGCCTCACCCAGGACTTCAGGACCCATTTCACGGAGTTCCTCCTGCATGGACGTGTCCATGATCCCCGGATCGAGAGCGTTGACCTGGATGTTGTGGGCCCTGAGTTCCTCAGCCATTATCCGGGTCATGTGGTTCAAGGCTGCCTTACTGATGGAGTAAGCTCCCAGTGGGGGCATGACGATCTCAGCGAATCCGGAGGTGACGTTGATGATCTTGCCGCCTTTCTGCCACAACATATGCGGTACCACTGCCCGACAGCAGAGATAAACCCCCTTGAGGTTGATATCCATGATCATGGACCATTCCTTCTCATCAATCTCCGTGATCAGTTGTGCAGGACCAACTTCAGCGGCATTGTTCATGAGGATATCGATCCTGCCGTGGACAGAGATTGCTTCATTCACCACTTCCTCAATATCCGACGCCACGGAGACATCGGCCTTCAGTGCCAGGACATTTCCACCTTCTGATTTGATGATGCCGGCGGTCTCGGCCAGTTCCGAAGGGGTGCGGCTGAGGATCACTATGGATGCGCCTTCCCTGGCCATGGCCAGAGCCGATGAGCGCCCCAATCCACGGCCCGCTCCGGTGATGATCGCGACTTTGTCTTTGAGTTGCATTGGGGCTCCTTTAGTCAGTACAAAGTTGACAGTGTCGCAAAAAGTCCAGGCGGGACTTTTTGCTCCTCGGAAAGCGAAAAGCATGGTTTTCGCTTTCCTTACAAATCAATGACTTGCATCATCGGTCATTGATTTGGGCACCCCGTGCGGGGTGCGTTGATGACTTTTTGCGAAGCCATCAACCTTGAACCTCGAACCTCGAACCTCAAACCTCAAACCTTGAACCTCAAACCTCAAACCTCAAACCTCAAACCTCAAACCTTCTTTACGGCTCAAACAGCTCCGCATCCGGGTACATCTCCTTCCAGACGAACCAGTATACCACGAGGTGCTCGATCTGTTCTCCCTCGGAAGATGTGACGATCACGCGGTCGGTTTCCTTGTCGTAATCAACCTGGATATTCTTTCCCCCGAGCCTGTCCGCAAAACGGCCAGTCTCCCTGAGTTTATCAAGTGGATACCCCCTGCTGGAACCGTCGAGCTGTACCCCGACAATAAATTTCATTTCTTCCCTGCCAAGACGGCGGCCGATGAAATTTGATAGAAAACTTCCCCATCCGCTTCCACGGTATGAGGCATATGGATCCCGGGTGTAATCCCTCGTATACCCGGTCTTGAAGGAAAGGACCTGAGTGTCGGGGTGACGCTTCAGCCATTTGTCCCACGTTGTCAAAGAGGAGGGGAGAACTTTGAGTTTTGTCCGGGTCATGGGACCTGTTACAGCAGCCCTTTTTACCTGGGACCAGAGTGATTCTGTCTGATGGTCGTACATGAGGACGTTGGCTTTGTAAAGGAGTCCTGAAACGCCGAAGGTCAGTTCCTCACCCTTTACGGTCCGGGCGTACACGACGCCCGCTGAGGAGAGGGGTCACCAACTGACCAGGAAAGGAGTGTTCCCGATCCTGTCATTTACCAGTTCGTGATAGTTCAAAATGCGAATGGGGTAAGCTCTCACGGAACCCCCCATGGTGACACCAATAACCCTGTCCCTGGATTGAAGCATTTTAGCAGCTTCTTTTGCCGAGATGAATTGGGGATCAAAAAGGGCCGGAATGCCGTCTTTAGGCGGCCCTCCGGATAGAATGTCGTCAATGGGAATGCTGTGTTTGGTAAATTCCCAGCCCAGTGCAGGCTGGGTGAACATCAGGATACTGATAAGAATAAGAACGGTTCGCATGGTTAGTAGAATGTTTATCAACCGGATATCACCGAATTGTCACCGTCGTGATCTGACTGATCTGTAGCGGGCCACCTTGACCTGACCCGGTTTACCACCTTTGATCCTCTGGACCCATTTCCTCTCGGTGATCATGACCTCGGCAGCTGGATCACCTTTGGCGCCACTGCCGGCGATGGCCAGCCGGGCCGCTTCATGGATAACCTCCGGAGGCGGATTCTTTTTCCCGGTGAGGATTACGACATGAGAACCGGGATAATCGCGTGTATGGAGCCAAAGATCATGAGGCCCGGCCGCCTCGAAAGTGACCTTCTCGTTGTCCGTTGCACTTTTTCCTACCAGGATGGTGAATCCACTACGTTGATAACGGCGTCCGGGATACCTCGGACCTTTTTCATCCGAGGATCTTTCCAGAAGACCGACGGAGGTCGTTTGCAGGAATTTTCGAGCCCCTTTCTCACTGCCGGCTGCCAGCTCCGATTTCACCCGCTCCAGTTCCTTCCGGGAGTCGGCAAGGAGGGATTTTCTTTTTTTCACCTCTTCCAGCCCACGTCTGAGCCGTCTTGCCAGTCTGAAAAGATGATCAGTGTTTTCACGGACGTTTTTTGAAGGATCCAGATTAACTGAAACGGATTCCCCTTCCTCTACCGGATGGGTCAGTGTTACATGTTCAGAACCCGGGCGCACATCCTCAGCGTTGATCAGAAGTGTTTCCGCCTGCAGCCGGACAGTTTCGTGCTCGAGGCAGCGCTTCTCTTCTTTATTAAGGATGTCCAGTTCCCTTTTGATCCTGTCCTGTACCCTGGATAGATCCCTTAATATTGTGTCGGGGGGATCCTCATCCGGTCCATCCTTCCGTGAACCTGCCGTGTTTTTCCATTGCCACGCTGCTTCTGAAAACGTGGAGAACTTTCTAATGGAGTCCCCCCCGGCACCTTCCACAGAAAAAGGACAGAGCAATAGATGCCCATCCAGTTCCTTGATATAGCCAACGGTTCCATCGGACTCCCGCAGCATTTTATCAAGCGCAGCAGCAAGCCCCTCCTTCCCCTTTGCCCCCGTTTTGTTCAAGGCCAGGCGGGCTACTCTGGGAGAAAGACCGAGGATATGATTTACGAGAATCCCGACCGCATTGGGCGCAGCCGGATCCGGGACATCTTTTGCTGTGGCATTGTCGATGGGCACTCCATCCCGTTTTGGAGGGGGGACCCACCGGGTCCCTGAGACAATGGGTCTTATCCGGCTTTTTGATTTTGGAACGGGTTTCAGCGGACCGAGGATCTTTCCATCCTGATCAAGCAAAAGAAGGTTACTGTGGCGTCCCATGACCTCCAGTACGAGGCTGCAGGATTCTCCCTCCCTATGGGGCCATCCTGCGGCAAAATCCATCAACACAACCCGGTCACCTGAAATCAGGAATTTAATATCCTTCAGGGATGATCTCCCGAGACGGGCGGTGAGCAGATCGGTAAAGACAGCTCGGGTGCCTTTAACGTTCACATCCTGAGGCGGAAGATACATCCCTGGACGGTCCGGATCGATGGATAACAAAAGTCTCCCGTTTTTGCCGAAAGAAAGAAGGACCTCTCGAGGATTCACCATTCGGACACCTGAGAACCTCTTCCCAACCAATGAACCCCTGGCTTCTGCCACCGCTGCTTTCAAACAGAGATAATCCATGAGGGAAGTTAACATATTGATGCTGGCTGAGCCAGAAGGAGGGTGTTTCTCTCGGTGCCCGAATGCCAAATTTCCAGTCGTTGCTTGACAAAAAAACGAGTGAAAGTATATTCTCAACTGGTTTGTCGAAATGGGGAAACTGATTAATGTATACGCTGGTGTCGCTGGGGGCGTTCTGCGCATGTTGTCACAGGGACAAAGTCGACAAGAATGAAATATAACTCATGCTCCGGAACTAAGGTCGCCCTTGCTTCAGATCATGCTGGGTTTCAACTTAAAGAGCTGGTGAAGAGCCATCTTAACAGCCGTGGTCTGCAGTCAGTTGACCTGGGCACCGACTCTGAAAAATCGGTTGATTACCCGAACTTCGCGCATAAGCTGGCCGAGACCTTGATAAAAGGTGAGGCCGATCTAGGTGTTCTGGTATGCGGTTCAGGCCTTGGAATGTTACGAGCGGCTCTATGTCACGATCATTTCACGGCTTCGGCCTCCCGGCGGCATAACAACGCCAATGTCCTGGTCATGGGTGGAAGAGTCCTTGGACCCGATCTGGCTAAAGAGATCCTTGACACGTGGCTTGACACTCCCTTTGAGGGAGGAAGGCATTTGGCGCGATTGGAGAAGATCGACAGGTAATACTTCGAGGATTTCCGAGGCCCGATAACGCCGTAGATGCCGTGCTCTTGAAGCCGCATAAGAAAATAAAAGAACGGAGGTAAAAAAGCTTGTCACTTAAAGAATTCGACCCGAAAGTCTACCAGGCCATACGGGGTGAGACACAGAGAGAAGAGTACCAGCTGGAACTCATCGCGTCGG
>QIEJ01000122.1 GCA_003228585.1 Pseudomonadota bacterium | reverse complement strand
CTTGTACCTGGCGTCCTTCAAAGCAAAAAAGCGGTGCTGCGCCGCCATGGCCTGCCGCATGGTGTCCTGCATACGTCTCGGGATCTGAAGTCTTTCGGCCATGGGTGTCAGAACGGTCTTCGCCTGTTTCGGGAGGTCCGATTCAGCGGATCTGGCGGCCTCCGCTCTGAATACCGGGTAGAAAAGGGAGGAGAGGATAAGGGCCGGCTTAAGCTCGTCACCGTCCTTGAAAGACCTGTCCACCCTGGAAAAGATGTCCAGATATTCATCGATTCCATTTCTGCGGATGTTATTGAACACCTTCGGAAAGAGGACCTCGATGAATCCCAGTTGATGCATCAGCAGCAGAGCCTGCCTGCCGCTTCCACGGCCCAGCATACGCAGGATCTCCTCGAAAATTCTCGGAGTGGCCCCCTCCCAGATGTCATTACGCATGGCGGAGATTGTGCTCGAGCTCTGCTGATCGAGAGAAAAGTTTAAAAGAGCCGCAAACCTGACCCCCCTGAGCATCCGGATCGGATCCTCCTTGAAGCGAACAACAGGATCTCCAATGCAGCGGACGATGCGGGAATTCAGATCTTCCAACCCGCTTACGTAATCGATAATGGAAAAGTCGGCGATATTGTAGAATAGCGCATTCAGGGTAAAATCCCTGCGAAAAGCATCGATTTCCGGGGTGCCGAAAGTGTTGTCTGACTGGATGGGTCCATCCTCGCGGTTGAATTCCGAGACGGTCCTGAAGGTGGAAACCTCAATGATCTTCCCTCCCCTGAAGTATATGTGAGCCAGGCGGAAACGCCTTCCGATAAGACGGCAGTTTACGAAAAGCTTTTTGATCTCATTGGGGTGGGCGGAGGTGCTTATGTCAAAATCCTTAGGTTTGCGTTTGAGAAGAAGATCTCTTACTCCACCACCCACAAGATAGGCAATATGACCGTGTCGATGCAGCCGATATAAAACCTTCAGGGCATCAGGGTCGATATCCTTCCGGGAGATGTTATGTCCTCGCCGGGGTATTGTCTCCGGCACGGATGGGGAGGGGGGATTGTTTCTGGAGGGTTGCATCTAGGTCTTTTATTATTTTTTCCGCTCAACAATGTCAAGCGCTGTGTTTTCACTGTAAATTCCAGATTTCACATTTCAGATTCCAAATTGGATCCAGGATCTACAATGTATGCGCCTGTCATTGCGAGGAGGCCTGTAATCTGTGGGCGACGTGGCAATCACGGGGAGCACAATCTGCGGCCGCACTCGCCCGAAGGGGGAACCCCGTTGACACCGGTCTGTTCATGGTTATTTTTATGGCGTTGCATGTATCAATAGTTGATGGCTTCGCAAAAAGTCCCGCCTGGACTTTTTGTGGCCCAGTCAACAGTTCAATTATTGCAGTGCGTTTAAAGAAATCAAGGAGGAGTTGCACAATGGGAAAAGTAATAGGGATCGACCTTGGCACAACAAATTCGGCCATTGCCATAATGGAGGGAGGCAGTCCAAAGATTGTTCCCAACGAGGAAGGCGGCCGGACGACCCCTTCTGTAGTGGCCATCACCAAGGATAATGAACGCCTTGTGGGACAGGTCGCCAAAAGGCAGGCCATAACAAATCCGGAAAATACCGTTTACTCCATCAAGCGTTTCATGGGTCGGCGCTTTGGGGAGGTACCGGAGGAGATCAAGATCGTTCCTTACAAGATTGTCAAGGACAACTCGACCAATGTAGCCGTTGAGCTGAAGGGTAAAAACTACACCCCGCCTGAGATCTCAGCAATGATCCTCCAGAAGCTGAAAAAAGCTGCCGAGGATTACCTCGGAGAAAAGGTGACCCAGGCCGTGATCACCGTTCCAGCCTACTTCAACGACAGCCAGAGACAGGCGACAAAGGATGCCGGTAAAATAGCCGGCCTGGAGGTTCTGCGCATAGTCAATGAACCCACAGCAGCTGCCCTTGCCTACGGGCTGGACAAAAAGACCGACGAGAAGATCGCCGTTTATGATTTCGGCGGGGGCACCTTCGATATCTCCATCCTTGAGGTCGGCGACAATGTCGTGGAGGTAAAGAGCACCAACGGGGATACCCATCTGGGCGGTGACAATCTGGACCAGGTTATCATCGAGTATCTGGTGGATGAATTCAAGAAGGATCAGGGGATCGACCTTTCGGGTGATGCCATGGCCATGCAGCGGCTCAAGGAGGCAGCTGAAAAGGCGAAGATCGAGCTCTCCTCGACACAGGAAACCGATATCAACCTCCCGTTTGTCACTGCTGATCAGAGCGGCCCCAAACACATGAACATAAAACTCACCAGGGCCAAGTTTGAACAGATGATAGATGATCTGGTCAAAAGGACGGTTCAGCCGTGCAAAACAGCTCTTAAGGATTCGGGTCTCAAGCCCGGTGACATCGATGAAGTTATCCTCGTTGGCGGCTCCACCAGGATCCCGCTGGTACAGAAAACTGTCCAGGATCTGTTCGGCAAGGAACCACACAAGGGTGTCAACCCTGATGAGGTTGTGGCTCTGGGCGCGGCGGTTCAGGCTGGCGTGCTCGCTGGGGAAGTAAAGGATGTTCTCCTGCTTGACGTGACACCACTGTCCATGGGTATCGAGACCCTCGGCGGAGTCATGACCACCCTTATTCCCCGAAACACCACTATCCCCACCAGGAAGTCGGAGACGTTTACTACAGCAGAGGATAATCAGTCCCAGGTCGAGATCCACGTCCAGCAGGGCGAACGGCAGATGGCCACTGACAACAGGACACTTGGCCGGTTCCACCTCATGGGTATCACACCAGCCCCGCGGGGCATGCCCAAGATCGAGGTGACCTTCAACATCGATGCCGATGGGATCGTTAACGTGTCGGCAAAGGATACTGCCACCAACAAGGAACAGTCCATCAAGATAGAGGCCTCCGGGGGGTTGTCCGATGAAGAGATGGAGGCCATGGTCAAGGATGCCGAGTCCCATTCCGAGGATGACAGTAAGAAGAAGGAGCAGGCCGAGACCAGAAACAGACTCGACTCCCTGATATATGATGTCAACAAGAACCTCGAGGAGAACAAAGACAAGATCTCCGATGAGGATGTAAAAAATCTGGAAGAAGCGCTTAAGACGGGACGCGAAGCCCTCGAGGGTGACGATACGGAAGTCATGAATGCGGCCATCGAAACCATAACGCAGGCATCCCACAAGCTTGCCGAGGTCCTCTACCAGGAGACCCAGGCCGCAGGCGAGGGTGCTGCAGGCGGGCCTGAATCCGGGGCGGAGTCTTCACAACCCGGTGAAGACGAAGATGTGGTTGACGCCGAGTACACAGATCAGTAAAATAATCTTCAACCTGAAACTCCCGGGGGGCTGGAGAGGCCCCCCGGGTTTTTTTTGCCGTTCGCAGGGGAGGTGTCCCATGTTCAGGACCTCGATGGGTAGACATGGATAATTGCAGGACACACAGAAAATCGGGGCTGTCCCTGTTCCTGGTGCTTTCGGTATTTTCAGCGGCCCTTCTGGTCGTTCCGGTGCGCGCCGAGAGCAAGCGCGGCATCGATGTGGGCGAAAGCATACCGGCCAGGGAGCTTGAAACGATGGCGGGGGAGAAGATCCTCGTCCCGGCCCGGGAGGGGCTGACGGTACTGGTGTTCTGGGCCACGTGGAGCCCCAGGTCGGAACCGGCCCTCGCTCTCTGGGAGAGATTAAAGGAGGAGTACGGCGATCACAATATCGAGGTGGTGGCCATTAACGCCGACCACCAGAAGATGACGGCCGCCGACCTTGCAAAGGTGGATGCCTTCGTGCAGGAGAAAAACGTGGGTCTGCCCGTCCACGTCGACCGGAATCTGGACCTCTACAACGAGATCGGCATCGTCGTCGTTCCGACAACCACCTTCTTCCACGGTGATGGCGAAATGGTCTACAGGTACACCAGTTTTCCCACCAGCGCCGCCCTCGATCTGAGGGAGGATCTGGAAAAGGAGCTGGGAATAGCCAGGGAGCCCGAAGTCGAAGAGGCCGCCGCCAAACCGGAATATGTCCCACAGAACAACGCGCTCCTCTACTACAACCTGGGCCGGCGCCTTCAGGAGAAGGGGTTGACGGACAAGGCACAGGATCGCTATGTTATCGCATTGAAGAAGGATCCCGAATACGTTGATCCGCTCAGAGCGCTGGAGCGCATCTATTTCGCGGATGGACAGACCCCTGAAGCGGAGGAAGGTCTCAAAACTTTTCTTACCGAAAACGGCCTGGAACAGCAGGTGGAGAAGATAGGGCAGGGTGAGGCAGAAGCACCCATGGAAGAGGATGTGAAACCCGGTGCTGATGGGACTGTTGAAGAACCCGTTAGCAAAGAGGCCGTCCCGGAAGAAAAGAAAGAACTCAGCCCCATGGAACGGATGAAGCTGTTGATGGGCGGCTCTTCCCCGGACGCCGCCTCGACGGGGGAGTAAGGGGGCTTTTAAATCCAAGATCCAATATCCAGGGACCAGACGTGATATAGTAAAATTGAGTACAGGGTACAAAGTACAAAAGATCTCAAAACCACATCTTTGTTCCTTGCTCTTTGAACGTTGCTCTGAATAATAAAAGCGCGATTAGCTCAGTTGGATAGAGCGTTGGCCTCCGGAGCCAAAGGCCGCAGGTTCGAATCCTGCATCGCGCGCCACGGACTATCGACCCACCGAAAGGTGGGTCTTTTTATGTGTCCATGGCGCGCGATGCAGGTCTCGAAACCCTGTTACCGAAGGTCAAAGGTGAGCCTGCCGAACCGCTGAGCAAACGGAGTGCGTCGAAGGGCGAATCACGCCAAGCCACGAAGCTCGCAAAGAAAAGCAGATCTTTTGGGGTTAAATATTCCCATCAGGATTTCCTTGGCGTTCTTTGCGGTAATACCAGAATGTTCCACCGCGAAGTCCGCAAAGGAGGGCGCAGTGACAGCCGCCTGTCATTGCGAATCACGCCGCAGGCGTGATGAAGCAATCCCGGTAAGATGAGACTGCTTCGGTCGCCAAACACCTCGCAGTGACTGCGCTTTCATTTGGAATATGCCGTTCGACTGGCTCACGGCCCTGAGCTTGTCGAAGGGGAATCTGGAATCTGGAATTTCGAACTTCGTCCCCCCATGTTTCCCCCTGGCGTCAGGTTCTTTTTCGGGCTTTGAAGTAGATCCTGCCCTTGTCGCGTTTTCCCACAGCGATCACCAATACCCGGACCATGTCGTCTTCGACCTCATAGACAAGCCTGTAACCGGAAGCTTTCAACTTGATCTTGAAGTGATTCTGAAAACCGCTGAGGCGGTTCGCCGGGATATCCGGATTCTCAAGAAGATCAAACAGTTTTCTTTTGAACTGCTCACGTACACTGTGATCAAGCTGCTCGAATTCCTTCAGAGCGCTGGGAAGGAACGCAAGTTTATAGCTCATCCAGGTCAATTTCTATGGCATCGGGTTTTTCCGCGGCGCGCTGCCGGACAATTGCTCCCAGTTCAAGATCCTCGAGGCGATCCATCAAAGCCTCGTAGGCCTCGGCGGGGACAAGGTAAGCCGTCGGTTTGTTGTGATTGAGGATCACCACCGGTTCGCCGGAGGCCTGCTT
>QIEJ01000176.1 GCA_003228585.1 Pseudomonadota bacterium | reverse complement strand
CTCGGGCTGGAGGAGATCGGAATGGCGTCCGATTATCTTGAATCCATGGAGCGCATCACACACTCGAGCCACGGTATAACCTTGGTCACCGGCCCAACGGGAAGCGGGAAAACAACCACCCTCTACGCTGCTTTAACCAGGATCAACTCCGCGGACAAAAATATTATCACTATAGAAGATCCGGTTGAATATCAGCTCAAGGGGATCAGCCAGATCCAGGTGAACCCAAAGATAAAACTGACATTTGCCAATGGTCTGCGATCAATACTTCGCCAGGATCCCAACGTTATCATGGTAGGTGAGATCCGCGATCTGGAGACCGCCGAGATTTCGATTCAGGCCTCCTTAACCGGTCATCTGGTCTTCTCCACCCTTCACACCAACGACGCTGCCGGCGCGGTTACCCGCCTTATCGACATGGGCGTCGAGCCGTTTCTCGTCGCATCTTCTGTAACCGCCATCCTGGCCCAGAGGCTGGTGCGGACCATTTGTCTTCACTGCAAGCAGAGCTATAAACCCCTGAATGAGGAGTTGATGGAACTAGGTGTTGAACAGGACCGGATACCTGAAGGAGACCTCTGGCGTGGGGCCGGCTGCCAGCATTGCCTGGGAACCGGTTATCTCGGTCGGTCAGGTATCTATGAGCTTCTCCGGGTTACGGACAGGATAAAATCGACCATCCTGAAAAATCCCGACAGTGGAACCGTCCGCAGGGCTGCTCTCGAAGAGAATATGAGGACGCTTCGTCAGGATGGCGCCCTGAAGATCCTGCAGGGGACCACTACTGTGGAGGAGGTGCTCAGGGTCACCCAGGAAGAGACCGATTATGCCGTTGTATGAGTACACCGTTCTGGATGGCAAAGGGAAAAGGCGCACCGGGCTGGTGGACTCCTCGACCCTCCAGACGGCGCGGGAAAAGCTCAGGGATGAAGGTCTTTTCGTCGTCACCCTTGAAAAACCGGTTTCCCGCTCTGAAGAGAAGACCGGGACCGATATCGGGCTTTTTCGCCGCGTCAGCAGATCGGATCTCACATCTGCCACCCGCCAACTTGCCACCCTGCTGAAAGCCGGACTGCCGCTGGTTCAGGCGCTTGAAGCCCTGTCGGAGCAACTTGAGAAGCCGGCTGTGCGGAAGGTCCTGAACAGTGTGAGGGATCGGGTCAACGAGGGTGCGGCCTTTCATGAGGCACTGGCAGAGCATCCATCAGTCTTTCCACCCCTCTATGTCCAGATGGCAAAGGCAGGGGAAACGGGCGGGTTTCTCGATGAGATCATGATCCGCCTGTCCGAAACCCTTGAGAAGGAAACCCGTCTGAGGAACAGGGTCATGGCGGCCCTGGTTTACCCGATCATTATGACAGGGCTCGGGTTTGTTTTTCTCCTCTTCCTGTTCGCTTTTGTCGTTCCCAAGGTCGTGGGGGTGTTTTCCGATTTTGGCAAGGCTCTGCCCCTGCCCACCCGGATGCTTCTTCTGATGAGCGATTTTACATCCAGGTACTGGCTGTGGATCGTCATTGCCGCTGTCCTGGCCATCTTTGCTTACAGGAGACTCTCTGTCAGTGACAGGTTCGGACCATCCATCGATTCAGCCAGGCTCAGGGTCCCCGTATTCGGCAAACTTCGATTGAGGATTGCCACCGTCAGGATGGCCTTTATCCTCGGATCCCTTCTTTCGGGCGGTGTTCCCCTGATCAAATCCCTGGAAGTTGTCAGTGAGGTGATGGGAAACCGTGTTCTGTCTTCAGCCCTCGACAGGGCAGTCCTGTCGGTCTCACGAGGAGAGTCTCTGGCAGATTCTCTCCGTGTCAGCGGGGTGTTCCCTCCCCTGATACCCAGGGTTATCGCCGTAGGGGAGGAGAGCGGAGAACTGGCGGGGCTGCTGACAGGGGTTGCGGAGTCCTACGAGGAAGAGGTCGCTTCGCACATCCAGGCCATGACGGCCATACTGGAGCCGGCTCTCATCCTGATCATGGCTGCTGTGGTGCTGTTCGTGGTGCTGGGCGTATTGTTGCCCATCTTTGAACTGAACCAGCTGGTCAGGACAGGATGATCAGGAGGAAAATATGAAAAGACTGGATCTTACAGGGGAGAAAGGATTTACTCTCATCGAACTTATGGTGGTCATGATCATCCTGGCCACCCTGATCACCATCGTCGCACCCCGCTTTCTCGGTGAACCGGAAAAAGCCAGAAGGCTCAAGGCTGAGATAACCATCGCCAACCTGGAAACGGCCCTGAAAACGTACTATCTGGACAACGGCACTTATCCATCTACCGATCAGGGACTGGAGGCTCTCGTCAGTGAGCCCAACACGGAACCCATTCCCTCCAAATACCGGGAGGGGGGCTATCTGGAGAAGGGCAAAGTTCCCATGGATCCGTGGGGGCGCGATTTCATCTACCTCTCTCCGGGGCTTCACAGTGAATTCGATATCATATCCTACGGCTCTGACGGGATTGAAGGAGGGGAAGGCAAGGACGCTGATATCGAATCGTGGAACATTGAATAAACCCTGACACGCCTTCCGGATTAAAGGATGCCCCCCCGCCCATTGCGCGCCCAGAAAGGTTTTACACTCCTCGAGCTAATCCTCGTTATGGTCATTATTGCCGTAAGCATGGGAATCGTTTTGCCGAGGCTCCCGGACATCGCGGGCATGAAGATTCATCGAGGCGCGAGAAAGGTCGGGATGATCATGAAGCTCACCAGGGACCGGGCCGTAACCCTGAGGCGATACTACCGCCTTGAGGTAGACATTGAAACCTCGACCCTCAAGGCATCCTATTTCGGCCCCGAAAATTCCTATGTGGAAGACGAGGATATCCGAGTACTGGAAATGCCCAGCCCTGTCAGGATCGCTGACGTGGTTACGTCCGGCGCCGGCAGGGTTGTGGAGGGTGCGGGGGAGATATTCTTTTCGCCCAAAGGGATGATCGAACCTTCAGCCATCCACCTGACCGACGGCGGTGATCAGGAAATAACCATACAGCCAGGTGTTCTGAACGGATCGATCCGGATTGAGGATGGATATGTCGAATTCCCCACGCCGTGAGCCTTCCAGGGGATGCATGAGCCGGGGATGGCGAGGAGAGAAGGGCTTCACCCTCCTTGAAGTTCTCGCTGCCCTGGCGGTGATGGCTTTCGGACTGGTCGTTCTGCTTCAGACAGACGCTTTGAATATCAGCCGGGCTCTGCATGCGAAGCGTCTTATGGGCGCCGCCGATCTGGCCAGGGAAAAGATGGAAGAGGTCTTCTCCAGAGGGGCGCCTGATATCCTCGAAGAAGATATGACCGAAGGAGAAGGACTGTACACGTGGACCGGCACTTCCAACGAAACACAATTTCCCGGCATCATGGAGGTGCATGTCACTGTCAGATGGATGGAGGGTGACCGGGAGGAGTCGTACAGTGTCGTTGCTTACCTTCCTGAGTGAGAAAAGACGGGTCCCGTTTGAGGGAGTGGGCGGTTTTACTTTACTGGAGGTACTGATCGCCATCTCAATCCTTGCCCTCATGGCAGGTATCGTCTTCTCTGTCGTTCTGGGCAGCACCAGAAGATCAAGGGCCCTTGACGAGGAAATGGAGCTCAGGCAGACTGCTGGCGCTGTACTCAGCCTGATAGCGGAGGATGTGAAAGGAGCATACGTTCAACCGGGATCGGTTCCGTTCTTTCTCGGCCGTGATGCTTTTAACCGGGATAATCCTGCCGACGGTATCGACCTTGTTACTACAGCCGTTCTCCCCGTTAATCCGATGACGGTCTCCGGCGATCTCGCGGAAGTGGGTTACACCATAATTCATGAAGCGGACAGTGAGACCGGAACCCTTTACAGACGTGAGCAGGCTCCCCCGGATGAATCCGGGGATGACGGTGGAGAAAGCTTCGAGATGACCGATCGGGTTCAATCTCTGAACCTGCGATACTTTGATGGTGAAAGCTGGAATGACGAATGGGACAGCCAGGATCAGGCCCGTGACAACATGAAAGGCAGGATCCCCAACGAGATAGAGATTGAGATCACCCTGGAGGATCAGGATGCGCTTGTTACCCTGCGGACCATCGTCTCTCCACCAATGGCAGTGAAACGATGAGAGCTGTGGCAGATGTGAGGGGAGAGGAAGGGGTGGCTCTTCTGATGGCGGTAGTCGCGATTCTTCTCCTGTCCGTTGTGGTTCTTGACACTCGCAGCGGTGTCGATCTGTTCGAGAGGCTGGCCTACAGCCGGGCACAGGAGATTCAGACCGATTACCTGGCCCGGTCAGGCCTGACACTGATTCAGGCGGCCCTCGAGGAGGATGGAATGGAGGTAGATTCCTTCAGTGATGACTGGGCAGCTGCCAACGACATTGGTGCGGTGCCGGTAGGTGATATTGGATGGGTTACAGCGGTGGTGGAGGATGAGGATGGCAAACTGGATGTGAACCGGTTGGTCGACCAGAGCGGTGAGATCGACGGTGTTGCTGCCGCTCGCCTCTGGACCCTTCTGGTTTCGCTGGGACTCGAGGATGACCGTGCCGACGAGATCGTATCCAGTCTCATAGACTGGATCGACGAGGACGGAATCGCCGAGCCGGGCGGAGCTGAGGACCCGCATTATGCCGGCCTGCCCAAACCGTATCCGATTTCCAACTCAAGGATACGAACCGTTGGGGAAATGGCCCTGGTAAAGGGGATAGGCCCGATCCTCCTGAGCCATGGTGAGAAGGACATTCCGCCATTAAGGCGCCTGATAACGGTGTACGGTGATCCTTCCGGGCTCATCAACATCAATACGGCTCCGGTCGAGGTCCTGATGTCCCTCACACCGGATAATGTGGATGGCGTTAATTATTTCATCGATAGAGATCTCGCCCAGGAGATCGTACGGATCAGACAGGAAGCGCCCTTTGAGAGTAAAACCGAACTCAAGGGGAGGGTAATGGATTTTCACGAGGATCTTTATAACCAGGTTGCCCCCCTTATAGATGTCAAGAGCAGCCACTTCTCAGCCCGCGTTCTGGGTGAGACGGAGAGCTCCTCGAATCGCGCGAGCGGTGTCTTCCAGCGTGAGGCAGACGGTCAGGTCCGCCTTGTCTACTATCGGGGGTTCTGATACCTTGGGTCCGACGATGATGACCAGGATATCAACAGGCATAAGCCTTGTTCAGGACGGCACCATCCGTGTAGTTGAACTGCATGCCAGCCTCCATGGTGTTACACTGAAGCGCGCATCCACCTTTGAAGGAGAAGGGGATAGCCGCAATGAGCGATGGGGCTCCGCCCTTCAGATGGCCCTTCAGGAAGGATACACACTGGAACGCCTTGTGATGGGTCTCCCCTCGGCGGAAACTTTCAGAAGATCCCTTTCCTTCCCATTCCAGGGCCGCAGGCGTATTGCCCAGGTTCTTCCCTCAGAACTGGAAGGGGAAATTCCTGTCTCCCCCGAGGAGATCGTCGCAGACTTTTTGATCAGCGGATCAGACAGGGACGGTTGCCGCGGAATAGCAATTGCCACCAGGCTCGAAACCATGAAAGGCGTTCTGGATCCCATCAGGTACCGTTCCGGTGGCAATACAGACAGAGAGCGTCGGTCTGGCCACCGCGGCTGCCTTCAGCGGTCTGGACAACGGAGCCATCGTACTCTGTGAGGGAAGCAGTTGTGTCGGAGCCGGTCTCGATTCGGGGCAGGTGGCTTCCCTCAGGAGGTTGAAGCTTTCCGGTGATCTGAAAAAAGACGTGTACGATATAGCCGACCTGGCAGCCCGCCTTCTGGATGACAATGAAGATGTTATCCTGGCCTGTGGCGGACTTTTAGAACCCCTTCTTTCGGCCCTTGGCGCCCATGGGATCACCAGGGTGAAAACGCCGGGGGAACTGGAGATATTCCGGGGTGC
>QIEJ01000251.1 GCA_003228585.1 Pseudomonadota bacterium | reverse complement strand
CAGTCTTCGAAATATCTTCTGAATATGCCTCTCACCCAGAGGTTTAACAAAATACCCCAACGCACCCAGATTCTCACACTGCCGGCGCTCTTCCATGCGGTCAGAACTGGTAAGAACAAATATGGGAAGTTTTTCGATCGCCAGTGACTTTCCGAGTCTGGACAGAAACTCCTGGCCGCTCATTCGGGGCAATTTAAGGTCTACCAGGATAAAGTGCGGTCTAAAGCTGTCTTTCGCCGAGGATCCGGTTATGGCATCAAGCGCCTTCTCTGCGTTTCTGAAAATACGAATCTCGCCGATCTCCTCCTGCTCTTCCAGAAGGTGTTTGATCAGGAAGACATGATCCTCATTGTCCTCAATGAGTGCGACTCGATACGGTTCCATGAATGATCAGAATTTCTCCACTTCCGCATCCTCCATGGGGATGGTCAGGGGAAGATATTTGTACCGAATGGTCGGCATCCCGACAATGTCCAGGCTGATCTTCAGACCGTTGTATTCCCTGGAGAACCATTCCTTGAGCATGGGTCTGTCTTTCTGCAGTTTTTCTTTCAGCTCCACGGGCTTGCCGTAACTGTTCGTAAGGGCCATGGCCAGTTTATTGTAGGTCGACTCAGCCCCTTCGAACCGGACGATCATCTGGGCCAGCTTGCCTTCAAAAGACCAGTATTCGACCTCCTTTTCCCTGACATGGGAAAGGGATGTCAGCAGAACAGGGTAAACCAGGACGTTTCCCTTCCTGCGAATGGTTTCCTGGGAGATTTCGGAGTAGGTATTGACGACAACATCGATTGGAGCGCCGAGGGTCGCCCCCAGGACATGAGGCAATTTTCCCTTTTCAGACTGCGGACTTTCCTCTGCCCCTGCCCATGAAGCGGGGAAACCCCAAAGTAAAATAACGACAAGTGTGGTGATGATCACTCTGACTCGCATGACAGTTTCTCTCCCTTTAATTTCCTTCTGCAGTGGATTGGCTCAAATGTCAGAGACCGGCGACAGAATCTTACATTACATGAGGATAGAAATGAAAATCAAGATTCTTGGGGCTCCTCCTGTTCCTTATGACATCCTGTACAGCGGATATGGAATGGATTTTCCCTGGCGCTGGCCACCGAGGGATCAGGCGCATTGGGATCAGTACCATGACACACAAAGCAACTTTGACAGTGTCGCAAAAAGTCCAAGCGGGACTTTTTGCTCCTCGGAGTGTTTCAAGTGGGTGAAAGTGACAGGCGGCTTCTTTATTTCCTGTTGAAAAATTCGGCTAACGGAGTTAAACAGGAAACGCCATCAGAAATCCATCAGCACATTATTCAGGAGGACACATTATGCCATCTTTCGATATCGTAAACCGCGTGGATATGCAGGAAATGGACAACGCTGTCAACAATGCCCGTAAGGAGGTCCAGACCCGGTACGATCTACGCAAGTCCCACACCGAGCTGGTCCTTGACCGTAAAAGCGGCGCTATGAGGATTGTGGCGGAGGACAAAATGAAACTCAAGGCGATCCAGGACATTCTCATTTCACACATGGTGCGCAGAAAGATCGATGTCAAGATCCTCTCCTTTGGAGAACCGGAGGGGACCTCCAGGGGTCATCTTAAGTGCGAGTGGGTCCTCCAGCAGGGAATCGACAAGGAGATGGGCCGCCGCATCGCTAAACTGATCAAAGGCACCAGGCTAAAGGTTCAAGCTGCCATCCAGGACGATCAGGTGAGAGTGACTTGCAAGAAGATCGACGATCTGCAATCGGTGATCACCATGCTCAAGGAAGAAAAACTCGAAATCCCACTCCAGTATGTGAATATGAAGAGCTGAGCCTTTCTTAGACAAAGTCCAAGATACAAAACCCAAGATCCAAAAGAAAGCGATTGTCATTGCGAGGAGTATCGAGGTCTCTTGTTCAGACGAGGTGTTTTGCGACTAAGCGTGAAATCCTCCTCGGTGAGATCCAAATTGAGTTTTATGTCAGTGTACTCGTACTCCTCGACGAGGCGATCCTCCCAGTCGACAACCCTGATCTTCACCGGAAGAAAGGAATCAGAATCAAAGCGGATGTCGATGACTTGTCCATAGTAGCCTTCTCCCTTCGGGAATACCGCCTTGACCACATGGAATCGGCCCTCAGGCAGGTCCTGTACACCCAGGTAAGTGATGGCCCCCCGCCCGGTGGATTTCCACTTCTCATAGTTATCCTCAACCAACTGGAGGATGTGCCCGATACCCGCGTCCCGTATGGAATGCCTGCTGTTTTCCATGGCCCGATCACCCTCTGGATCCAGCTTGAGTTTCAGAATACCGAGGATACCCTTTGGCCTGACAAGCATCTTGCCCTCATTCTCCCCCTCGATATACACTGTCACAACACCTTTGTTCTTTCCCTCCGTAATTCTGAGATAGATGGACTTCGGCTTCTTAAATCGGAGAACAGTGTTTCTCTCCACCACAAACCGATCCTCGACGAGTTCTGTCCTGTGAAAGCGGCAGGTGTAATCCGACACCTGCGAATAAGCATTGACCGCCAGGATCATCAGTTCGTCGAGATCAACTCTGTCCTCCGCCAGGCACAGCGGCACGGCATGCACAACGAGAAAAGCACCTGTCAGGAGTGCCGCAATGAGTCGAGAGAGCTTCATGGTGATCACAATGTATCATCCCGGGATTACAAGTCCCAGACTCGATTTCCTAATCCCTGGTCCCTGATTGAACGTTTATGGTATTGTTTGTATTGACCGTCCAGGGAGGAAAGCGACCATGCCCAAAGAAACAGGGGATCAACTGACCAGGAGCATCTCCGCTGAGATGGATGTATGCCTTGACAGGGGTGAACAAAATCTCGCATGGCTCCGCAAGTATATGCACCCCTATTTTTTCATCACCATGAGGGAGGAGGTTGAGGCCCTCGCCACTCTGGCCCTGGGCCTTCAAAAGCTCGCCAGGGACAGGCGGCTTATCCTGGCCGACAGGGACAAGGTGCTTATACAGGCCTGTCTTAACCGGCCTGGCTCCCTCTACGAAACCTTGAGAAGGATTCATGAGAGGGAGATCTCCTACACCGAGATCGTCCACTCCTTCAGAGCACACCCCGACCTGCCCCTCGATCTTGAGATCCAGAAGTACGAGTTCGACCGGAAGGACCACAGCGAGATCGCCCAGGCGAAAAAGGTCACCATCCCCCCCGCGATCAGAGACGGGGTCCTCGCCGAGATGAAACTCCACTATCCGGATTATCGCTTCGACCGGTTTGAGCGCGACCTCTCTCTCCTATGGTTGAACAATAAAGATTACGTTGTCATATCCCCGTTTCCCAGGATCGCCAGAACCCTGCAGCTTTTCTGCCAGGGCAGGCATCACGGAGGAATCTACTTCGATGTCGAAGAGGTCAGGGAACCTGATCAGGTGGAGGGGTTCCGCATCCTGTTCGCTGCAGGAAATCCCCCGGAGGAGGATTTCCTGCTCCAGATCATGGAGGTCTTTTACCGGCTGGGCATCGGGATAAACCGCACCTACAGTCTGATCATCAGTAACGGGATTCATCCCTATTTTCTCGGCACCTTCTATGTCCGTGCCGGAATTTCCGATTCACCGGCGCGCGGTACGGACCTGTTCAAGCTTCTTCGCAATGAACTTTTTAACACACAGATCCTGTCGTCCAATTCGGCCAATTACAGGGAGTTCGTGAGATCGGGGGCCATGAGCGGAGAGGACGCGTCTCTGGTAAACACTTTTATCGGCTTCTGTCACACAAACCTGGCTCACAACTATCCTGACATTTACGAAATGGAGACCGTGCAGAGGGCTTTTCACGCACATCCTGATATCGCCATGCTGATGGTCGAACTCTTCAGATCCCGTTTCGACCCGGAGTCGGAAAACCGGGACACAGCATACCAGAAAGCCCTCGATAAGGCCGAGAGCGCCGTTGCCAGGTACCGCACCGGGCACCGCCATATCGATGAACTCAGGCGAAACATCTTCAGATGCTGTCTCATATTCATCAGGAACATATTGAAAACAAACTTCTTTGTCCTGGAAAAGCAGGCCCTGGCATTCAGACTGGATCCCAATTACCTGATGGAACTGGATCCTGTCTTCACAGCCGACCTTCCGCCGGATCTTCCATTCAGGGTCACCTTCTTCTACGGGCGCGACGGGTTCGGGTATCACATCGGATTTTCAGACATCGCGAGAGGCGGCTGGAGAACCATCCTGGCACAGAACCAGGATGACTTTACGACAACCGCCGAGCACCTCTTCAAAGAGGTTTACGTTCTGGCCCACACTCAACATCTGAAAAACAAGGACATCTATGAGGGAGGCTCCAAGATGGTTGTCCTCGTGGACGCCAGGGGCCTTGACGACAAAAGCCTCGTCGATCAGCGCATGTACAAGCTCCAGTACGGGTTTATCAACGCATTTCTTGACATCTTCAACACCAGAAACGGCAGGGTCCTGGAAAGCCGTGTCGTTGACTATTACGGGGAGGATGAAGCTATTGAGCTGGGACCTGACGAGAACATGCACAATTCCATGATTGAGACCATCGCACACCTGTCGAAGAGGAGAGGATACATTCTCGGAAGCGGAATCATCTCAAGCAAGAGAGTCGGGATCAACCACAAGGAATACGGGGTTACATCAACAGGTGTAGTCACCTTTGCCGAGGCCACAATGGCCCATCTGGGTCTGGACATGCGAAAAGATCCCTTTACCGTCAAGTTCACCGGAGGACCCAACGGGGATGTGGCGGGAAACGCAATCCGCATTCTCCTGGACAGATGTCCAAAGATCCGCATCATCCTCATTCTGGACGGATCAGGCCTCCTCTATGATCCGGCAGGGGTCTCCCGGGCGGAACTTCGGCGCATCCTCTTCAAAGGGGACGTTGAAGCTTTCAGGCCCTCGAAGCTGCACCCCGGGGGGTTTCTCCTCTTCCGAGGCCAGACCCGGAAGCGGGGCCTGGTCATTTTCCATAAAAAGGTAATCTCCACAAAGGGCGGCCTTGTGGAGGAGTGGGCATCCCATGATGAGTTCTACCGGGAATCAGAAGGGCTTCTCTTTGAAGCGCCAGCCGATCTGTTCATCCCGGCGGGAGGGCGGCCTGAAACGATCAATGATGGAAACTGGCACAGGTTCTTCCCCAGGGACGGACCGGCCACTGTCCGCGCCATCGTTGAGGGAGCCAACTCATTCCTCACACCGGAAGCACGGGTTCAGATACAGAAAAAAGGCGTCATCGTCATACGGGACGCCTCAGCAAACAAATGCGGCGTGATATCCTCATCCTATGAAGTCATCGCCAACCTCCTCATGAAAGATGAAGAGTTTCTCGCCGACAAGGAGAGGTATGTTTCCGACGTCCTCGGGATCCTGGAAAAAAGAGCCAGCGACGAAGCCCGGCTGATCCTGTCCCGCCATCGGGAGGAAGAAGGCAGACGGCTTTACACAGAGATAACTGACGAGATCAGCAGGGAGATCAACGGTCTTTATGCCAGACTGTTCGAGCTTCTCGGGCGGAATCCGCATCTATGCGTACAACCCCTGTTCCACAAGGCGCTTCTGGACCACCTCCCGCCGTTGATACGGGAAAAGCGCAAATACCGTAACCGGATCAGCACTCTTCCCGAGAAGTATCGATACGCTATCCTGGCCAGTGAGATCTCCTCATCGCTGGTCTACAGAAGCAACCGGGAGAGGCTGATTTCGAGGATTTGGTGAGGGGACATCTGAAACGGGTGGCCGCCTCTCAACGAGAGGGAGGAAAAGATCAGTAGAAGAAGAGGTAGGGGATTCTGGTGTTTCTGGTATAGTTGAATGTGATGAGGAAGAATAAGGGGAGAAAAATCATTTTAATGGGAAACCGTAATAAAGGAGTGGATAATGAGAGCAGCTGTCAGATTATCTGTTTTTATACTGGCAATATTAACCATGGGATCGCTTTTCGGGTGCGCCTCGACGAAGTACACATATGAAGACGACGTAACCGAGACGAGCGCTGGTAATATCTATTTTAACCACAAGGATCTGCAGATCCTCTCCCAGAGCATGATCGACGATCTCGTTTCCACCGGTCTGCTGGAGAACAAACCACGCGTGAGGGTAAGCAGGGTCAAGAACAAGACCGATGAACACATCGACACCAAGGGCATAACTGACTCCATCAGGACGCAGCTTGTCCGGTCCGGGAAGGTCGTGTTCGTCACCGACGTCTCGGAGAAAGATGTGCGGGATGAAATTCTCGAGGAGCAGAAATTCGGTGAGTCCAACCTGGCAGACCCGTCCACAGCACCTGAGATCGGCAGGATGAAGGCGGCCGAATATCACCTCTTTGGAGAACTTATGTCCATGCAGACCGAAGCCGGGAGGACCAAGGAACGTTACTTCAAATTCACTCTCAGCATGGTCAATGTGGAGACCGGTGTTCTTGAGTGGGCCAATGAAAAGGCGATCCTCAAAAAGGGCCGGAAACTGTTTCTGGGTCTGTAAGTGAGACCATGAAAGGGATAGCATCCACACTGCTTATTCTTTTCCTCCCTTTGATGATGTTGGCCTGTTCGGGAGCGCCCGAGCATCGGACAGGTGGCTCATCACAGGCCCCTGAATGGTATTTCACCCCCCCGCGAGACGGATCGGGACTCTACGGGACCGGTGAGGGCTTTACCGTTGACGAAGCAACCGCCCAGGCCCTGAACCAGATCGCTTCACGTATTTTTGTGACCATCTCCTCGGAATTCTCACGGAGGATGGAGCAGGAGGTGGACAATACCGGGGCCATGTTTTCGAGCCGCAGCTTTCAGGATATCGACATAGATGTGGATGAGGTGGAGTTTACCAGCCACACCCTGTTGCGCTCCGAAAGGGCGGCAGACAGGATCTACGTACTGATAGAGGTGGATCGCTTCGCCCAGGTTGAACGGCTCGAGGCCGAAATAAAAGAGGGTCTTTCAGAGGCCGGGGCATTGGCATCGCTTTACCGCCGGGAGGAGCACCTGATTCTGAAGGCAAGAGCCGCTGGAAGAAGCAACCAGATCCTCGAGAATCTCAGGCGCAAAGCACTGATCAGAGACGCTCTGGATGGCTTTGCCATGGACACCTACGCCGAGGTGACTGAGAGAATATCCCGGAACAGGGTAAAACTGGACCAGGCTCTTTCCTCTCTGAGCGTCACCTTGAGGGGTACAGAGGGCACCGATGAAGTGGTCGGTTTGTTAGGAGCACGTCTGAATCGGGAGGGCATCGTGATACTGGAGAGCCAGTGTCAGACAATCTATGACTGTGCCCGGATCTTCGTAACCGTTTCCGAGCGCGAAAACCTTGACGGCAATACTGTAAAGATGATTCTCGACTATCGGATAGCGACCACTGCTGTTGGCGGCGGGATGATAGCCCAGGGCAATCTGACTGTGTCCGGGATCTCCTTTGGCGGAAGCGAAGCAGCCCGCAACAAGGCAATGGAAAGTGCAGAGGACGCTATCGAAAAACAGGAACTGACCCAATTGCTGGGTCTATTTTAAGTGCAGGAAAGGAGGCACCATGAGAACCTCGTTATTCTATATCCTTGCAGCTGTTATGGCCATCGCTCTGGTGACTGGATGTTCCGGAAAGCAGGTGTCATCCATTGACCGCGACAACCTTCCTGAGAACCTCTCGGACGCTCCCGACTGGGTTTTTCAGCCCCAGATCAAAGGAAAACTGGCCGCGGTGGGCAGCGCACCGGAAAGTGCCGGGGGAATGCAGTTCCAGCGGAACGAGGCTATAGCGAGCGCCCGGGACGAGCTGGCCCGAATGGTCTCACTGAACGTCAGAAACATGTTCCGGAATTTCCAGGAGTCGACAGGCATTGGGGACGCGGAAACTTTTGACCGGGTCTCCAGCAACGTCTCCAAGCAGGCGACCAACCAGACTCTGGTGGGCTCCAGACAGGAAGACATATGGGTAGACCCGGATGGCACGATGTACATTCTCGCAATTCTCGATCCGAAGACTGTCGGTGCTGCCGTCAAGGAAGCAGCCCGC
>QIEJ01000202.1 GCA_003228585.1 Pseudomonadota bacterium | reverse complement strand
AGTTTCAGGTTTCAGGTTTCAAGGAAAAAGCCCGGCGCTTTCGCGCCGGGCTTTTTTACTGAATTCTGACTCCTGGATTCCTTTCCACTTTCCACTTTTCACCTTCTACTTCTTTGTCACCCGAACCCTGAACTCCCCATCGGCCACACGGACACCCAGTTTCTCATTAACCGACACCCCATCAGGGCTGCGAACAACCGCTCCATCTTCCTTTATCACGACCGCGTATCCCCGTCTGAGAACAGAAGGAGGGCCCAAGGTCATGAGCATCCCCGCAAGGCGCTCCAGATCCGCGTTTCTCCTCTCCAGACCGGAACGAATCAGAGATGTCAATCTGAAGGAAAGCTCATCCGTCCTCATCCTGCCCTGATCCAACAGGTGCCGGGGATGAACCAGCCTGGATTCTACGAGGCTCAAACGATTATGACCGTTGTCCAGAACGCCCTGAACCGTTTCAACAAGCTTGTCCCTGAAATGGTCAAGGGTGTTCTCTGCTTCAACTAAACTCCTGATAACCATCTCCGCCGCAGCCGAAGGTGTGGGCGCTCTTACATCAGCGGTCAGATCCGACAGGGACATATCAATCTCGTGTCCCACAGCAGACACTATGGGAACCGGTGAGCGGGCAACGGCACGGACCACCCCTTCGTCAGAAAAACATACAAGATCCTCGAAGGATCCTCCACCCCTTCCAAGGATTATCAGATCAACATCCGTATTACCGGATAGAAGATCCAGAGCAGCAATGATAGATTCCGGTGCCTGGGCCCCCTGAACGATTGCAGGAGCAAGAACGACGTGGACATGAGCCTCCTTCTCCCGGAATATCTCCAGGATGTCCCTGAAGGCAGCGCCCGTGGCTGAGGTGACAACTCCGATGGCCGCAGGGTATCGTGGAAGCGGTCGTTTCCTTCCCTGAGCGAAGAGCCCTTCCGCATCCAGGGTTTGACGAAGCTTCTCCAATGCCTCACGAATGGCACCCCTTCCCCTGGGTTCCATCTCCTCTGCGATGAGTTGGTAGGCACCCCTCGCCTCGTAAACACTCAGGCGGCCACGGACAAGCACGTGCATGCCGTCCCCGGGAACAAAGGGAAGCCGGGAGGTCTCCCTCCGGAACATGACGACAGGCAACTGCGCTGAGCTGTCTTTCAGCGTGAAGTAGCAGTGTCCAGAGGCGGAAGGTCTGAACCCGGATATCTCGCCTTCCACCCACAGGGTGGGAAAAGTTATCTCAAGAGCTTCCTTGATAAGCCTTGTTATCCGGGAGACAGTGAATGTGGCGGGGTTTGACAAAAGCAGCCTCCGACAGGCTCCTAGGGTGAAACGGACCTGTTCAGGGAACGGGAGACCCTCTCGATTGAGAGAGCCCTTCCAGTGGACAGGTCGATTGTGATAACAGCACCATTGAAAACAGGTACACCCCTGGCAAGATCGAAGCGAACCGGCATCTGGGTTTGAAAACGATATATCGCCGCATCAAAGTCTATCCCGATAACTGACCCATCTTCATTACCGGTCATTCCCAGATCGCTGATATATGCGGTCCCCAGTGGAAGGATTCTCTCATCTGCCGTGGGGATGTGGGTGTGAGTACCCAGGACAGCGCTCACCCTTCCATCGAGGTAGAGAGCGAACGCCCGTTTTTCGGAGGTGGCTTCTGCATGGAAATCAACAATGATACATTTTGTTCGGTCCGACAGGGTTTCAAGAAGCTCATCGATCCTCTGAAACGGGCAGTCTATACAGGGCATAAAGATCCTGCCCGAAAGGTTCAACACTGCTATCTCGACACCGCCAGGTGTGAAAACCGTGCAAATTCCCTGTCCCGGGGTATCCGACGGATAATTGGCAGGACGGAGGATATGTTCGGCCTCCTTGAGAAGGGGAACAGCCTCCTTCTTGTCCCAGACATGGTTGCCCGTTGTCAGAACATTCACACCTGTGTCAAAGAGCTCAGCAGCGGTCTTATAGGTGATACCAAATCCTCCCGCGGCATTTTCGGCATTTGCCGCCACGAGGTCTATGTTATAGGCATCGACGAGCCCGTCAAGGAGGTCCCGGACAGCTCTGCGCCCGGGTTTTCCTACAACATCACCTATGAAAAGGACATTTACTGTTGAGTCGGGCATCGGTTTTATCGAGTTCCTGGTTCCGGGTTCCGTGTCCCGGGTTTGTCCAAGGTTCAAAATTCCAAATTTCAGATTTCAGATTCCAGAGCAAAGAACGAAGTGAAAGCGCCTGTCACTGCGAGGACCCTGAGTCCCGCTTTTGGCAGTTGCGAAGAACCGAAGGGGACGCGGCAATCTCAAGGAACAAAAGCGACAGAAGCAGTCTCATCTTACCGAGATTGCTTCATCACGCCGGCGGCGTGATTCGCAAGGACAGCGCATTTTCCTCGTGTCCCCGCGCCTGCTCTTCCTCTCTTCTCCCACGCTCCCATGCGCCCACTCTCCCCCTCGAGTACCATGGTCTTGCGCTGCGGACCACCTATTTCGCGTAATCCACCGCCCTTGTCTCACGGATCACGGTTACCTTGATCTGACCGGGATAAGCCAGCTCGCTTTCAATGCGTTGAGCTATGTCCCTGGCGACAACAGCTGATTGATCGTCGCTGATCTCCTCTGATTCCACCATGATCCTGACCTCGCGGCCTGCCTGGATAGCGTAGCTTTTATCAACGCCGCTGACGGATCCGGCAATTCGCTCCAGGTCCTCAAGCCGCTTTATGTATGTTTCGAGCATCTCCCGTCTGGCGCCGGGACGGGCGGCTGACAATGCATCCGCCGCCTGTATGAGGACCGCCTCGATTGAACCCGCCTTGACCTCATCGTGGTGGGATGCGATGGCGTTGACGATCTTCTGGGATTCCCCGTATTTTTTTGCCAGTTCAGCCCCGATGAGAGCATGGGAACCTTCTACTTCGTGGTCCACTGCCTTGCCGACATCGTGTAGAAAACCTGTCCTTTTGGCTTCCTTGACATTGAGCCCCAGTTCTCCGGCCATACTTCCGCAAAGGAAAGCGACCTCAAGGGAGTGGTTAAGAACGTTCTGGGCATAACTCGTCCGGTATTTAAGCTTTCCCATCAGCCTGATCAGTTCAGGATGAATACCGTGGACCCCGATATCGAAGGACGCCTTTTCACCCTCCTCCTTAATCGCAACTTCCATCTCTCCCGACACCTTCTTCACGATCTCTTCGATCCTGGCGGGATGGATCCTGCCGTCCGACACAAGCCTCTCCAGAGCGATCCTTGCTATCTCTCTCCTGATAGGATCAAATACCGATAGAACCACAGCCTCCGGGGTGTCATCGACAATCAGATCCACACCTGTGGCACTTTCAAACGACCGGATGTTTCTCCCTTCTCTGCCGATGATTCGACCTTTCATCTCATCATTGGGCAGATTGACCACCGTGACAGCCTTCTCTGAAATGTAATCTCCAGCGTAACGCTGAACCGCAAAACTGATTATCTCCCTGGCTTTCTTGTCGGCTGTTTCCTTCGTTTCATCCTCAATCCGCTTGATGGTTTTTGCGGCATCGAAACGGGCCTCGTCGATCATCATCGACTTGAGTTCTTCCTTGGCGTCCTCCACTGTCATGTTGGAGATCGTTTCAAGTTTTGACAGCTGCTTTTCAATGAGAGCCGAGTATTCCTTTTCTTTCTCGGACAAGGCTCGCTGCTGCCCGGCCACCGATTTTTCCCGATTTGTCAAATCCTGTTCTTTCTTGTCCAGACTCTCAAATTTCCGGTCCAGATTTTCTTCCCTCTGCTGAAGCCTCTTCTCCAGCCGCTGAAGATCCTGCCTTTGTTCCTTCGCTTCTTCCTCGAATCGAGCTTTGGACTGATAGAGAAATTCCTTGGCCTCTAGCTCGGCCTCCTTTCGAAGACTGCCGGCCTGTTTGGTCGCCTCATCGACAATGGCGCTGGCACGGTGCCGGCTTGCCTTCCTGATAATTCCATCCACCAGGACTCTGATGAGGTAACCGGCAACAATGCCTCCGAGTGCAATTGAAACAATAAGAATAATGTTGTTATCCAATATCATCTGCACAGATCCTCCTTTTATGTAAATCCCCTTGGATTACGCCTGCTCTCGGGGAGATCACATGGTGAACGGGCACATCGTGATTGCCCGCCGGTAATCTGTCGACTACCTGAAAATCATAAGCGAGTCCAATGAGGTTAGCAAACGGGGAAGACAGGGTAAGTAACCGGTCGAAATACCCGCCACCCATTCCCAGCCTGTTTCCGGAAATATCAAATGCCAGACCCGGAACGAGAAAAACCTCCACATCCTCGGCCCGGACCAACCTTTCTTCCGAGACCCGCGGTTGGGGGACAATACGGTTTTCCGAGACCAGGTCATCAAGGCTCCTGATCCGGACAACACGGAGACCGGATCCCTGCTTCCATCCCTCCCAGTCGGGTACCACAACTCTCCGGTCTGACTCGAGCAGCCTCTCGATCAAAGAAGACGTTTGAATCTCTTTTCCAACACCCACATACGTACAGATCAGATCAGCTGTGTTCAGGTCCTCATTATCCAGGAAGGACCTGGTCACCATCCGGCTTCCTTCCCTGACCTCGGAAGGGGACAAAGCCTGGCGGACATTTCTCATCCGTTCCCGGATCTTCTGTTTTTCCTGGGTCAGTATCTCAGACAAAAAAACCTCACCGTTTCAATGGGTATGAGCCCATCGATCTCCCGGCGAGGTCCGTGAAGGGAACAGTTCTTAACTTGAAGGGAATTTAAATCTCTCGAACACCACGGGAAGGTCTACCGATTCCCGGTTAGAAGTAAGCTGCTCAATTGCACACACCCGTGTTCGAAAGTATCTGACAGAGTCTGAATGACCCGTTAAAACGCACAAACAATCTCAGCTGAGTTCTTCAAGTTTTGTTTCGAACTGGACTCTACGCGGGCCCCATTGGCCGGTCCAGGTATAGCTCACAACCCCCGCCCGGTGCCGTGGCCAAGTTCAACTTTTGAACCTGCCTGACCAGGTGGGTTACCCACGGGACACTTTAGGCTTTTCGCTATTCGCGAACATGCTCACCATGCCCTCGGCGGGAATCCCTTACTCCGAGTGTTGGCTCAAAAGTAACAGGCAACCACGAGCAGGGCAGGGGTCAGTTACAATCTAGCAGAATCCTCATCTACCTTCAAGGGGAGGATTCGCACCCTGGATCTTCCGGGTCAGTTCAGCCATCCGGCCCTTGAGTTCCTCGGCATCATCCATCAGATCGAATAGTTCATCAGCAATGTTCAGGGAAGCCAGGATAGCTATGCGGGAAGTCGACACAGTCTCAGTGACCTGTGAGATCTCTCTCATCTTGCGATCAACATATTCAGCGACTTTCCTCACATATTCAGGGTCTTTTTCTCCTTTTACCGTGTATATCTTGCCGAATATCTCTATATCAACCCTGCCTGGCATTTTAAGTACTCCTGTTACGGGTAGAAAAGTTTTTTCCGTATCCGCGCCAAGTGGATAAAATAAGTCAATACAGGGATTTGAGTCTCTTTGTCGCCCTGCGAATCAGTTCGACCGCTTCCTTGTCGACGACGACGTCAGATGTCCCGTCCCTGCCAAAGCTCTTTCTCCCGGGAACCGAGGAGGAAGACGTGCTGTTTTTTTTCGAGTTCCTCCGGCGCTGCTTGAGAAGCCCTTCCACAGCTTCCTCGAGTTCCCTGAATGTCCTTGTAAGGTCATTTTCAACCATCGCCAATAAAATATAATAAGTTCAATGGGTTCTGTCAAGGAAACTAATGTAAGACTTTAAA
>QIEJ01000213.1 GCA_003228585.1 Pseudomonadota bacterium | reverse complement strand
CAGAATCTATTAATTTCTACCTGTTAATGACCTTGATATTACCCTGTGAAACCCTGTGGAGTGACCTTTTAATGGTCACACTGTGGTAAATTAACTTTTGCGACGAGCCGACGTGAAAAACAGACTTCATTTACAGGTACTCAGTTCTCGGATGAACCTAAATTAATAGGTTTTGCTGACATTTGATCCCTGACACCTGTTATAAATCAGGAAAGAATGGACTCCAGAGCTTCGATGACCTCATCAATGACCCAGGCGGGTGTCGATGCCGCCCCGGCTGTTATTCCGACTATGGAATCCGGTGAAATGCCTAACTCCGCAATCTCGGAGGCATTTTCGATATGATGAGTGACAGCGCCTTCCTGTCGGGCCGCTTCGGACAAGCGGGTGGTATTGGCACTGTTTCGACCCCCTACCACTATCATGACATCTACCTCTTTTGCCATGGCCCGGGCATCCCGTCTCCTTTCATTGGTGGCCTGGCAGGTTGTACTGTAGACCTTGACCTCCCTGCAGACTCCCACACAGTAGGATGCGACTCTCTGAAGATTCTCAAGGGAATGGGTCGTCTGAGCGACGATCCCCACCCTGGTTTTAAGATCGCCCCGCTTTTTCAGATCCTTAATGCTCATGGTAACAAGGCTGTTTTCGGGAACAAAACTTAACAGAGCTTTAACCTCGGGGTGATCCGCCTGGCCGACGATAATAACCTGATAACCCTCGGAGGCAAGTGATACCACACGCTCCTTGAGTCTGTTGACGAAAGGACAGGTAGCATCGACGACTTCCAATCCTCTGGCCTGAGCTTCTTCGAGTATTCCTTTCGGCGCTCCGTGGGAGCGGATGATAACCGTTCCGCTTTCTATGTCTTCCATGGTGTTGGCCATCATGAGGCCCCGGGATTCCAGACGTTCAACTTCCTGCGGATTGTGAATGATAGGCCCAAGGGTGTAAACCAGCCCGTGGCTGTCCTCCAGGGCGGAAGTTGCAAGTTTCACCGCTCGTTCGACACCAAAACAGAATCCTGCGGTAGGGGCGATTTTGACCTTACCCACAGCCGGCCTCCAACTCCTTCACCGAGAGAAAGATCTCTTCCACCACCTCTTCAGGGGTTTTTGAGGTCGTGTCGATGACCAACGCGTCATCCGCCCTGTGCAGCGGAGAATCGTCGCGGGTGGAATCGTTATGGTCGCGGGCACTGATATCATTAAGCACGTTTTCCTGAGGCTCCTCAATGCCTCGCTCTTTCAGTTCCAGCCAGCGCCTCTTGGCGCGCTCTTTGACGGAGGCGTCCAGGTAGAACTTCGCCGCAGCATCGGGAAAAACCACCGTTCCCACATCGCGTCCCTCAGCGACAACGCCTCCGCCGCTCCCTATCTTGCGCTGGAGCCTGACCATGTGCCGTCTGACCTCGCTGACTGAGGATACGGCCGACGAAGCGGAACTCATCTCCGGTGTCCTGATCAGAAGTGTTACATCCTCGCCCTGCAATGTAACCTTCAACCCCTGGGGGGTATTTACGAGGCCGATGTCGATCTCACGGCACAGTTCATCTAATGCATTGATGTCATTCAGGGCGATTCGGGCCCTGCCAGCCGCGAGGGCTACTGCCCGGTACATCGCCCCGGTGTCCAGGTGAATATATCCAAGTCGGCGGGCCAGTTCCCTGGCAACGGTGCTTTTCCCGGCCCCCGAGGGTCCGTCAATGGCGACTATCTGCTTCACCCGGACATGCCCCCCTTGTGTATCTCAACTGCCGACGGAGAGAGGGCGTTCAGGGTGTCCGGGAATCCTTTAAAGGAGGTGGCGACACAGCCCGTATCAGACACGCTGCTGGGGGAATCAGCCATGAGTGCGAGGATCGCCGAAGCCATGGCGATCCTGTGGTCACCATGGCTCTCAAATGCTGCGCCTTTGATACTGCCGGTTCCCTCCACGATAAAACCGTCCTTCAGTTCCTTGACCTTGACACCTGCCAGTTGCAGCATCCTCACGGTTGTGGAGATCCGATCCGACTCTTTCACCCTGAGTTCTCCGGCGCCCCTGATCCTTGTCGTCCCTCTGCTGCATGCCGCAACAACCGCAGCAAGGGGAATTTCATCGATAATGCTCGGGATCCACTCTGTCGGCACCTCAATGCCCTGGAGGTTCCCGGTGCCGCGGACCGCAATATCTGCGACCGGTTCACCCTCATCTCCCTTCGCATGGATCTCGATCTCGGCTCCCATGGCCTGCAGGAATCTCACGATCCCTGTCCTTGTGGGGTTCACTCCAACATCCTTAATGACAATTCGGGAGCCTTCCCGAACAGCGGCAGCAGCCAGGAAAAAAGCTGCCGATGAGATGTCTCCAGGAACAACGATCTCCCTGCCCTTCGGAATCTGATCCCCATCCAGGGCAAGGAAGCCGTCCTGTCTCGAAAGTTTCACACCCATCTGGAGAAGCATTCGTTCCGTGTGATCCCTGCTCAGGGCAGGTTCCCTGAAAACAGTGGTGCCCGTGGCCTGAAGTGCTGCTATGAGGACACACGATTTTACCTGTGCGCTGGCTACCGGTGATTCATATTCGATGGATCGCAACTCCCCCCCGCGAACGGTCAGGGGAAGGAGAGTGCCGCCCTCCCTGCCATCGATGGCAGCTCCCATTTGTCTCAGAGGGGTTGCCACTCTCATCATGGGTCTTTTTCGCAGGGATTCATCACCCGTCAGAACGGTCAGAAAGGGCCGGCCTGACAGAAGACCTGCCAACAGGCGCACACCTGTACCTGAATTTCCCAGATCCAGGATGTTGTCCGGTTCCCGCAGCCCCCCTGGTCCCGAACCCCTTATTTTCACGGTCTCCCCGCTTTGCACCGTTTCTATCCCCAGGGATCTGGCTGCCTGCAGGGTATTGTCTGTGTCCTCGGCTATGAGGGGCCTGTGAATTACTGTTTCTCCCTCGGCCATGGCCCCAAGGAGGAATGCTCTGTGGGTTATGGATTTATCGCCAGGAACTGTAATTTCGCCCCTCAAAGGGCCGGATGGCGAGACGGTCCAGGTCACCTCATCTCCCTTCTCGCCGTGGCGACCCTCTTGAACAGGTCCTCAAGGGAATCACGATCACCCGACTCTATAGCCGAGTAGATCTCGTCAAGACCTGTTCGAAGGCCGGCCATCGCCTGGAGGAGTAATTCCCTGTTGGCCACAGCGATATCAGCCCACATACCCGGATTGCTGGCGGCAATACGGGTGTAATCCTTAAGACCTCCACCGGACATGGAAACCCACGATCGGTCCTTCTCCAGCACCGAATTGACAATGCTGTAGGCGGCCATGTGAGGAAGATGACTTACCCATGCAAAGACCTCATCGTGATGTTCGGCTTCCATCACCTGAATTCTGGCCCCGACACCGGTCCACATGGCGGCGACAGCTTCGACCTGGGGATCTGCTTCCCTGGCTGGTGTAAGGATCACCCTGGCCCCACGGAAAAGCCCTCTGCGGGCGGCTTGAGGCCCTGATTTCTCATCGCCGGCGATGGGGTGGCCCGGCACGAAGTCGTAGTCGGATCCCTGCCGACACGCTTCCTGATAGGCTCTGACAAGAGGCAACTTCACGCTTCCCACGTCGGTGACCAGAGTTCCCGGGGCAAATCCATCTTCGAGCATCCTGGCCAGCTGTAGAACCGGAATGGCGAGGACAACCAGATCGCTTCGCCTCAGGTTCTCGAGGGTCGGTGGGAGATGGTGATCAAGGATTCCCAGGTCAAGGGCCCGTCGGAGAGCTTCTCCGTTACTGTCGCTTCCGACCACCGTGCCTGCCATACCAGAGGCCTTGATATCCAGGGCCAGGGACCCGCCGATGAGGCCGGTTCCCAGAATGTAGACCGATTTAAACAGGGGTCCCGTGGTTGTTCCTTTAATCAAAGTTCCCTACCCATGACCTGAATGACAGCGCCAAGTCGTTTCATGAGATCGGCGAATTCGGACAACCTGAGGGATTGGGGTCCGTCACACAGGGCCTCCTCAGGGTTCTGGTGGATCTCGATGATCAGACCATCCGCCCCTGCGGCAACAGCCGCCAACGACATTGGGGCCACAAGGTCTGATCTCCCTACTGCATGGCTGGGATCGACTACTATAGGCAGGTGGCTCATGGATTTAACAAGGGGAACAGCTGACAGATCAAGGGTGTTTCTGGTTTCCGTTTCAAAGGTCCTCACGCCCCGTTCACAGAGAATAACGTTTCTGTTGCCCTGGTCCAGGATGTATTCGGCTGACATGAGAAGCTCCTTCACGGTAGCCGACAATCCCCTTTTGAGCAGGATAGGCTTGTCGAACTTGCCGACCTCCTTGAGAAGGGTAAAGTTGGACATGTTCCTGGCCCCTATCTGGATGATATCCGCATAACGGTAGACGAGTTCCGCATCTCTCGGGTCCATCAGTTCAGTGACAATGAGCAGCCCTGTTTCATCCCTGGCTTCGGACAGGTACACAAGACCTTCCTCCCCGAGGCCCTGAAAAGCGTATGGAGAGGAGCGGGGTTTGAACGCGCCGCCCCTGAGAAATGAAGCACCGGCCGCCTTTGCGGCCCTGGCCACTGTCAGCAGTCCCTCGCGGTCCTCAACGCTGCACGGACCGGCCATGACCCTTACCTCTTTTCCGCCCAGGGTTAAGCCCTGGACGTCGATTACGGAATTCTCCTTCTGAAAATCCCTGCTGGCCAGCTTGAACGGTTTGAGGATAGGCAGCACTTTTTCAACGGCCGGGTAGGCCGCCAGGGACGCTTCCCTTAATATCCTTTCGTCGCCTATGGCGCCGATAATTGTTCTTTCCTCGCCCTTGGAAATGTGCACCCTGAGCCCTTTGTCGTTAAGCTTCTCTTCGATATAATCGATATCGGCCTGTGTTGATCCCGGCTTCAGAACAATAATCATTCTCTGGTCCTCTTCCTTTCCAACTTTGTCAGATAATCTCTGCCAGCGCCGACAGAAAGAGATCGTTCTCTTCCTCCAGCCCGACTGTAACCCGAACTGTTTTCGGCAGTCCGTATGGCGCCATGGGACGAACGATAATTCCGCGTTCAAGAAGGCCTCGGCAGACCTCATCCCCGGACCTGCCCTTCAGATCGATGAGAAGGAAATTGGCAGCAGAGGGGATAACGTTCAGCCCCATTCGCTCCAGAGCGTCGGTCAGCCGATCCATCTCAATCCTGTTCAGGCTTACGGATCGCGATAGAAATTCTTCATCCTCCATGGCCGCGGCGGCCGCGACCTGTGCAATGAAGTTGACGTTAAAGGGTTGTCTGATACGGTTCAATAACTGTGCAAGGGGTTCGGGCATGACCGCATACCCTATTCTCAGACCTGCCAGCCCATAGACCTTTGAAAAGGTGCGTGTCACAACGATGGATCGGCCCTCCCTGAACAGGTCCATACCATCAGGGTAATCGTCCAGGTGTTCAGCGTACTCGTAGTACGCCTCATCCAGAACGACCAGAACATGCTCGGGCAATTGTGCCATGAACTGTTCCAGCTCGGTCCTGGTGACATAGGTTCCGGTGGGGTTGTTGGGGTTTGCCACAAAAACGATCCTTGTTTTCGATGTCACCGCGGCGGCCATTGATTTCAGATCGTGGCGAAGCCTGTGATCAAGGGGGATTTCTACCCCTTTGGCACCATGAGCTAAAGTGGCCAACCGGTATACGATAAACGCGGGCCACCCGTAGAGTGTCTCCTCATCCTCACCCGGAAGAAGCTGTACCAAAAGCTCGAGGATCTCATTGGATCCATTCCCCAGCACGATCATTTCAGGGGACACCTGGTGCTTTTCCGCCAGCTTGTTCCTGAGTTCATACGTTCCGCCATCGGGATAACGATTGACTCTTTCCAGTGCACTTTGGGCGGCCTCCCTTGCCAGGGGTGACAGGCCAAGGGGATTCTCATTGGAAGCCAATTTGACGATTTTCCCGAGCCCCATCTCCCGCGCCACCTCATCGATGGGCTTACCGGTCTGATAGGGAATCAGATCCTCAACGGTTTTGTGTGCTGGTTTGTATTTAAACTGTTTCATAATTTTGAATTCCATGGTTCAGGTT
>QIEJ01000206.1 GCA_003228585.1 Pseudomonadota bacterium | reverse complement strand
AAGTGATTGAATCCTGGCCATCCACAGATGGTGACCGCACCATGAATGTGTGTTCCCCAGGTTCAAGATATTCATGTATGATTGTGCCACTACTCAAGGTTCCGATTGACCTTTTACCGCTGTCATTTATTTCAAAACGTATGGCTTTTCCTTTGATACTGCTATTACGGTAGAAAATGACCAGCGCCTTATCTGGTTGTGCTGTTGGAAGCTCCGCGGTTAACGCTGCTGTGGAAAATGCACTCAATGCGACGACTGATGAGATCAGAAATATAATCAGTTTCTTTGTATGCATGTTACCTCCTGATTCAGATTTTCCCAAAAAGCCTTTAAGGTTGTTAAGGCGATCACTCGCATAGTTGAGCCTTAGTCCCAAATTCGGACCAAGGCAAGGTTTTTGTTAAATTGCCCGGTTAAAAGTGCTCCTGGTGTACAGGTGCAGATGTACACTGATAAATGCGAAGCGGAAAACATTTCTAAAACCGCCATGGCTGAAAGAATGCATATAAGCCTGGCTTCATGATAAAAAAGGGTCTGATATCGAGCAATTTTCAACCTAGCTCGACAACCAGGCTTCTGCTTCCGCTCTCTGGTTTTTATCAAATGCCTTGATTTCCAGGCCCGGGTACAAAACCCCCTCAAGTTCACTTACTTTCTTTAACCAGGCTTTATCAGTCAATACTGCTGCGCGGTCAAATTTTTTCATAAGCCCGAACATGCCGGGACAACTCAACTGCAATCGCACCAAGCGACGGAAGATGAAAGTCTATAACTTCATACAGCATTTTGCCGTTTTCAATATTCTTCGACTTGCTGACAAGTTCGTCTAATGCAATTTTCATATCTTCAGCGTTTAACTTTCCACTCATCTCAATATCCAAACGATTTATGCCATTCGGGATTATTTTAAACATGAACACTCCCTTTTAAAGTTCGCAAGGTTACGCAAAGTGTCTGGCACCGAGCCACTCGCTTTTAAAAATTGACCCGACATGGCAACAGTCTTGCGCTTATCATTGACAGACCCGTGCTCGATCTGCTGAAGATCGACGCCCAGACACCCCTCGATATTTCGACCGACGGTGATGTCCTTATTATCTCTCCTGTACGGGATCCAGGCAGGAGACGGAAATTCGAAGCGGCTCTCAAAACGACAAATCGGAGGTATGGCCGAGCGCTGAAACATCTCGCGGAATGATCAATGACCCCCGTCTTCCTGGAACTTCATGAGATCTTTGAGATTCATCGCGATCAGATTGAGAAATACGGTGGTGATTCAGGCATAAGAGATCTCGAGTTATTAAAGTCCGCGGTTGCCATGCCCATGGCCGGAACCGCTGAACAATTTCTGCATGAGGATCTGTTCGAGATGGCCTCTGCGTATCTGTTTCATTTTGTTGGCCGGCAAACACCCTCCAACAAAACCTACTGATCAACTCAGAAAAACCACAATTCACGACCTGGCCCCATCGCCTCAGGATCAGCAGGATTTAAGTGCAATTGATGATCAGTACAGGAGTGCAATAGTGCAGTAGTGCAGTAGTGCAGAAGACTACTGCACGGAATCCCCATAATAAAAAGGGTGCACTCTGTTTTCCCTCCCACCAAGGACCGTAAAACCCTCAGAACGGATCGGAGGGGGACGGGGACAGCGGTAGCCTGTTCGACGGGAAACCCGAAGACCAGGCCGCAGGCCTTCACTCCAGGAGGCTTTTCAGGCCCGCGAGGTCGATCACCCGGAACCTGGCCATCAGGTCTTCCTGGGATTCGCAGGTGTAGCACTCCAGATAGGCCAGGATCTCCCCCCCCACATCGGCGAACACCCGCTGTTTGTTAAACACCACCGCCGGGCACCCGCTGATCTCGACGACCTCGAACTTCTTGTCCCTTTCCTTGATCTTTGCCGTTCTCTTTTCGTAGACAGAATCCTGCCTGTCGTAATAGACGAACTCCACCTGCCCGAAGGCGTAGTAGCGCGACGTGGATGCCTTCTGGTGGCCCGGGATCGCCAGGTTTGAAAACGCCGTTTTACCTGCCGCCTCGGCCTCCCACTGGGCAGGATAGAACTCTCCCACCTTCTCCGCAGTAATCTCCTCCAGGGCGAAAGCCGGGGAGACCAGGCCCAGCGCCAGGGATACCGCCAAGACAGCTCGCAATGCTCTTTTCACGCGGGGCTCCTTTCTCTGCAACCAATATTGTTATATTTTGCCAACAGGATAAACCAGCTAAAGAAATTTTGCACCCCCCATCGTTGAGACAATGGAGGTCACTATGCCCAAAACAGTGTTAATCCTCACGGCGCTTCTCGCCTCCCTCTGCCTGGCTGCCCCCGGCAGCGAAGCAGGGTGGCTCAAAGACAAGCTCAAGGATGCCGAGACGGATCTCGGCGGCAAGCTCGTGGACGACACGTCCGACGCCATCTACGACTCCACAAAAAAGGGAGCCCAGAAGCCAGCCCAAAGCGGGACCGTGGCGGAACCGGCCGAGGAAAAATTCCCCATGGAGGATGAACCTCCTATGGAGGAAGAAGCCCTCATGGATGAGGAGACGCCCTGGGGCGGACAGCAACAGACCAAAAAGAAACGGAAGCGGCGCTCCTCTGCACAGATCCGCACCGACTTGCATTTCTCGGCGGACACCTCCGGGGTGGACACCGGCGTGGAGGGCGGATTCTATACCGGCCAGATGTACGTCGACGGTGCGCGTATGCGCTGGGATATGAACGCAGAAATGAAAGACGGTTCGGTGGGCCGGATGAGCATCATCATTACCGGCGCCGCTCCGGAAAACGAGATATACACCCTGTTGCACGGGGAGAAGATGTACATGGTCTCGACGGTGGCCAGCTCCGAAGAGGATTTCTGGGGAAGTCTACGGGCAGGGGACAACCCCTGTGACGGGTACGGGAAGGCGGAAAAGATCGGCAAGAGGTCGATAAGGGGCCGGGAGACGGTGCGATGGGAATGCCACGACCCCGAGGACAGCGAGGAACCGGAGAGCACCGATCTCTGGATCGATGCCAAACTGGGGATCCCCTTGCGGATGGAATCCAGCGACGGGAGCAGCTTCGAACTGTCTAACATCCGGGAAAGCCAGCCCCCGGCGGACAAGTTCCAGCTGCCGGCCGGGTACAGAAAGCTTTCCTATGGCAACTAGGCCCGGTGCCGCCGTCAGCCGCAGCTGGCTCGTAAGACCTGCCGCGATCCTGATCGTGCTGGCGGCAACCCTCGTTCCTCCCGGCCCCTCCCGGGCTCAAAACAGCGGCCCGTACGACCACCTTGCAGGCTCCAGGGGGATCACCGAGTTCAGCGGCCGGGTGCATTTTTATTACCAGCGGGACACCGCCGACAGTTTCAAGGGTGTCCAATTCCTGGGTCAGGAGGGACTGGAAGCCGATAACTACGAAGAGGTGGAGGTCTCGGGTTCGGTCCGTTTCACGGGATCCGGAAGCAGATACCGGTGCCAGGGCAACCTGAGTTACTCGGTGAAGACCTACATGGAGTCCTCCCTGGGGGAGTTCAAGCAGGTCCAGATCAACGACGGCAGGGGAAGCGCTCCTGTCCACCGCGGTCTCCTTGAGATCGACCGGGAGGCCGGCCAGGAAAGAAACGGAACCCAGGACCCGTCCGCCGGGCTCGCCGTGTCCCATGAGCAGCCCCGGGTGTTCCTGGTCAAGCCCGGGGACGGAGGGCGCTCGGGCAAGGTTGTCGCGGGGGGCGACAGCCTGGTGCCGGTGGACATCCCCGACGAAGGACTGCTGTTCCTTTCCCCGGAGGAGGAGGAAGTGGAGCGAAAAGACCGGGAATCGGCCGCGGCCGTTGCCGGGCAGAAGGTCTCTTCCGTCCTCATCTCCCTTTTCACCGACCCGGCCCTGGACAAGGATTACCAGGGGCTGGAAAACACCCTTCGCATGTATCCGGTCTTCCTGGAGAAAGTGGAGTGCAGCGGGGACACTGCCGCCGTTTCCCTGAGGGGGGACCTTTCCGGGGCCGACACCGTGCACAGACAGCGCATTGTGGGCCAGATAACCGAAACCGCCAGGAAGGCTGGCGCCGTCAACAAGGTGACCATCAGACTGAACGGTGCGCCGCTGTAGGGGAAGACCTATGAGGAAAAGGCCCGGGCCTTCGTGGAAGAGCACCCCTTTCTCGGTCTCGGCCTCAGGATGAACCTCGTGGTCTGGGACTACCTGGGCGGCATGGTGGAGGTGATCTACGTCAAGGATTCGGAGATGATGAGGAAGGTCGCCTACAACATTCTTCACGACTGGCCCGCCGCCACCCGGGGGGTTACCCCCATCCTGAACGATTTCAAACACTGGGATCCGGAGAACATGGACCACTACGTCTATGCCGGTAACGAGAAGAGCTACGGGAAGGATGCCCTCAGGGACATGTGGAGGCAGTGGCGCAGGGAATGGAACAACATCAGGAGCGAGGCCATGGGTGGGTACGACAACGCGGCCATCGACGCCATGGTCCGCGAATTCGCCTCGAGGTGGGGCATGGACCCAGAAAACGGTTACAGGGAAGTGCCGACGCCCGTTCCGGACGACTGGCTTCCCGAGGATGTGAACTGCACGTGGTACCTGTGCGTCGAGATGGAAAATGACGACTACGATTACCATGCAGTGTTCCTCAAGAAGGGGCCTCTCTTCGGGGACTGGAACGGCAGCAACACGGAAGTGGTGAGCCACTTCGCTTCCAGCGACGACGGGATGCAGGGGCCCTACCCGGGCGAGATGGGGTTCAGTTTCCCCATGGATTCCAAATACATCCACTTCACCGAATCGTCCTACTACACGGCGCGCCGGCGATTCAGGTGGCTGCGGGCAACCCCCCGGCCTTACAACGGCCGGCCGGGGATCATCGGGTTCGATGTCAGATACCCCATCAGGAAGGGTGAGGATTACGAATCACCCGAATGGATCTTCGCAACCGGACTGGTGGCATCGGCGCCGGGCAGCGAATTCTGGGAGATCTTCGACAAGATCAAGAACCTGAACAACCTGGGAGAGAAGCTTGGGAAGGAGTTCAGGAACTGGTCCGGGGAGTTCGAGCCCTCTGAATAACGGGGCCCCGGAAGGCGCCCTCTTCCCCCGGCTACCGGCAATGCCGGGATACCTGCCGCCTGAAACGACCAAGCCCCTGATCCTTAAAAACACGTGGATCAGGGGCTGTGATTTTCTGACCTGACAACGGGCCCTTAACCGGAGGCAGGTCAGGGCGTCATGGATCACACCCTTTTCCGGAGTCAGAACCCGGTGGTAAAGATCATCAGGGAGCAGCCATAGTTATTTCGGTGGTCATATCCGCCGCCAGTGAGTGCCAAGCGGGCAACTCGGCGGTAAACTTGACGAACAGGTTCCTGACACCCATGATAAAGCCCGGTCCCTGGTCAGGCGGCCCATCATAGAAAGTCCACAGATCGTATTTGTCCTGGACCGACCACTGGGGATATTGCTCCTGGTACCACTTCCTGACCTTTTCGGGGCTGTCGCTCGTGGCAAACCGGACTCCCCATTCCAGCTGCCCCGTGCAATAGACCGCACCGGGATAGATCTTTAATCCTGCCTTGTCGAAACCTGCCTTGACGTCACCAGGAATGTCCCCGCCAAAGGCAGGAACAGTAGCCACCATAACTCCCAACGCGATCATCAGTGCGGCTTTTTTATACATCGCCTCTCCTTTCACACTTTCGTTACAGATATTGCCAAGGGAACGGGATGGAAGGGTTTCCTGGAATTATTATCCGTGAGAAAATGGGCACTTTCAAGATTAAAAGGTGTTTGACGTCAGATCCTATTGGACAGAAATCGGCTGTTAGTTAAGAAACACTCCGGGTTAGAATTGACCCTGAAAGGAGTGGAGGTCCTGTGGGGTCAGTGACTTTTGGAGGCTTTGTTGGCCGGCAAACACCCTCCAACAAAACCTACTGATCAACTCAGAAAAACCACAATTCACGACCTGGCCCCATCGCCTCCCACTGTTTTATTTTTGGCTCGTTTGTGTTATTTATAAAATTGCTTTCGAGAGGCGACCCTCTACCACGTTTCGTTCGCATATCGCAAGAGAATCCAACAGTGGCCCGCGGGGGTGTATATTCAGCCGGAACGCTCATTGGAAAATCCTTCGCACCGAACAATTTTTCAGACCAGAAAAGACTTCTTCGCCCTGCTATTTCAGCAGGAATGCGTGGAAAACCTGATGTCTATCCTGGGATGCCGAGGACACATCATCGATTGGCAACGAAGTGAGAAAGAATCGTACACTAGTCAAACTGTGGGAAGACCGAAAAACAAAGATCAAAAAAGTAGTGTTATTGTTATTCAATATGATTTTGTGGACGGTTTGCGCCGTTTGCTGCCTGATTTTAAACTGTCCCCACTTTCAGGCTTATTACAAAAAGGAGTGATAGTTTGAAGAAAACTCTTAAAATTCAGTTTCCAAAAATAGCCGCCCACAATCTTGCCCAGGATGAAGAATTCTTTTATCTGATAGGTTCGGATAATAAAAGAAGGAAAATTCTCTTTCATGAATACGCTGAAATATACAAAATGCCGGGTTTATATGAACAGCTATTTCATGAACGCCTTAAATGTAAATCTCCGAGCAAGGTAACAGAAGCACTTAGATATGTCGTGCGCCAGT
>QIEJ01000085.1 GCA_003228585.1 Pseudomonadota bacterium | reverse complement strand
GTATCCTGTTACTCGAACCGCCGGTCCGCCTTCATCTAAATGAATGCCTCTGCCGGAGATCCCGGCAAGGAAATCAGCCACCGCATCCACAGCGTTGTCAGGCACCGTGAGGACGATCTTTTTCCAGATTTTTTCTATCATAGTAAAAAGCTTATCACAGAATCCAGATTGTCCAAACTGATCGGGTCATTGGCTGAGTCTCTTTTGAAGAGATAAGGGAAATTTAGAGGCTCCTTGACAGCTTGCCCGGTGAAACGTAATCTATCTTATTCTGCCGGCCGAAGGAAATCGTTGACTTGCGACACTGTGAAATCAGAAAGGTGAAAACTCAAGTTGAGAATTCGAAGAATACCCACAGGAAGACAGCGTAAAAGAAGGCGGACCAGGGCGTTAGTTTCGACCTTCCTTGTTCTGTTTCTTGCAGGTGCTATGGGGATGGCCGGGTTGTTTCTGTACTTCGGCCTGAAGCTGCCAAGATTAAACTCCCTGGCGGATTACAGACCGGCACTTCCCACCATCATGTACGACAGCAACAGTGAAGAGGCGGCTCGATTCTTCACCGAAAACAGGGAGCTGATATCCATCGATCAGGTCCCACGGAATGTCATTAACGCGGTCCTTGCCATAGAGGATGCCAATTATTATGAGCACAAGGGACTGGATTATATGGGGATCTTCAGGGCATTTATAAAAAATGTTCGCGCCGGAAGGGTGGTGCAGGGGGGAAGCACTATCACTCAGCAGGTTGCCAAATCACTTCTGCTTTCCAGCGAACGGAAGTATTCGAGAAAGATCAAGGAGGCCATCCTTGCCAGGAGGATGGATAAACGCTTTACCAAGGATGAGATCCTCGAGATCTACTTTAATCAAAGTTATTTCGGTTCCGGAGCTTACGGAATTGAATCGGCTGCCCAGCACTACTTCAGCAAGCATGTCTGGGAATTGAATCTGGCGGAGACTGCTCTTCTCGCGGGCCTTCCAAAAGCACCGAGCGCATACGATCCCATCCGAAATCCGGATCGAGCCATGGCCAGGAGGAATCAGGTTCTGACCAGAATGCTGGAGGAGAATCAGATCACTCCGGACGAGAGACGCGACGCCGCGGGAACTCCCCTTGGTCTGAATCCAAAGCGCCCGGACGAGGATGATCCCGCTGCCTATTTCAAAGAAGAGGTCAGACGGCATCTTTATGAAAAATATGGAGAGGATGCCCTGTATCGCGGCGGCCTGAAGGTTTACACGACAATGGACAGCTCCCTGCAGAGGATAGCCCAGAAAGCAGTGCGGAAAGGACTTGAAGATCTGGACAAAAGACAGGGATATCGAGGGCCTCTCGAGTTTGTCTCATCCCAGAATTTCCCGGATGCCATAGAACGGATCAGAGTCCAGAACAACCTTGGAGATGCGGCCTCCGGCACTGCTGGTGAGATCCCGTGGGAGGCGGGCCACATCGCCATGGCCCTGGTGGTCAGAGTGGACAAGGACGGAGCACAGTTGGATCTTGGAGGTGCTGACGGTTATATCCCGGTTAAGGAGATGAAGTGGGCACGGGATCCTGATCCCAAGGTCGAATTCCGCGCGGACGTTGTCAAAAGAGCAGACGAGGCGCTCAGTGTCGGATCCCGCATTCTTGCCCGCTACCTGGGTAAGAAAAATGAAGAAGGTACAGCGCTGTTTGCTCTGGAACAGGAACCGAGAGTTGAGGGAGCGCTTGTATCCATGGATGCCCCGACAGGTAAGGTCCTTGCCATGGTAGGTGGATATGATTTCAGGACAAGTGAATTCAATCGAGCAACCCAGGCGCGGCGCCAGCCGGGGTCCGCTTTCAAGCCCATTGTTTACAGTGGGGCCATGGACAGCGGATTCACACCATCCACTATCATTATCGATTCCCCTGTTGTTTATAATGATCCCACTGAAGAGCTGAAATGGAAGCCTGCCAACTATGAAGAAAAGTTCTACGGTGCTACGACCCTTCGTACCGGCCTGACCAAATCCCGGAACGTGGTCACAATCAAGCTGGTTCAGAAGCTGGGAATTGAAACTGTAATTCAGTACGCGCGGCGTTTCGGTCTTGGTGGTGAGCTTCCGGAGGATCTCTCCATCGCCCTTGGTTCCATGGGAGTCACACCGATTGACCTTACCGCTGCATACACTGTATTTGCCAACCTGGGGCTTCGTTCTTCACCGTGGTTCATCCTGAAGGTTGTTGACCGGGACGGGAACGTTCTGGAGCAGGGTGGACCAGAGCTGATCAGGTCTCTGTCCGAGGATACAGCCTACATAATGCAGAATCTGCTCAGAGGTGTTGTCCTGACAGGCACCGGATGGCGGGCCAAAGCCATCGGCCGTCCATCAGGGGGTAAAACGGGAACCACAAACGATATGATCGATGCCTGGTATATGGGTTTTACACCTCAAATGGTGACCGGTGTCTGGGTGGGATTTGATGAAGAGGCTCCACTGGGTGTCCACGAAACTGGATCCAGGGCAGCGGCTCCGATCTGGGTGCAGTATATGCGGGAAGCTTATGAGGGCAAGCCTGTCCTGCCGTTCCACCCGCCTCCGCCTGGCGTAGAGATGGTAAAAGTGGAACCGAAGTCAGGGCTCCTTGCCGGTCCGGGTATCGATAAGTTTATCTATGAGGGCTACAAGATCGGTACATCGCCAAGGGAATACGCCAGGGCTCCCAGTCGAAAGGGAAGTGGTTCCGTTGGCAGGAGCTATACTCCAGGTTATGTCCCTCAGTCCGATCTGCCGGGTCTTTTGCCGAGGGATTTCTGATGTTCCGGAAAAGATCAGGATGAGACATTTTTTTGTTGTAACTCTGCTGGTTGTTTCCGTTTTCCTCTCCGGCAGCTCGATGAACGCCTGGGCTGTAACCACTATTAACCTGGAAAACATTTCCGGTTCCGGCAAGCGCGCAGGTTCCCTGAAAGTTATAGACGGCCGCATAGATATTGGTTCCATTGTTTCAGCTTTCTCACTGCGTACGAGCGTTGACATAATGGGTGACCGTCTTGACCTGGTAGGTGACGGAGGCTCCTGCAGGCTTCTGTTGGGCTCCCCCCTTGTTCTGTCCAGGGGGCTGTTCGCGGTTCTCACCGAACCTTTTGATACTGTGAACGGGAATATGTCTGTGCCCCTGGATTTTCTCACCAAAGGCCTGCCTTCCGTTATTGGGAAGTCTGTCGTTTTTGACCAGCAGAAACAATCTTTGCTCATGGGGCCTGAGGGAAGCGGCTCCTTCAAGGGTGTGAGTCCGGACAAGCTTGATCGCTATGCATCCTTCATTCAGCGCGACCAGTTTGAACCTTACACCAGGGAAGAGAGCTCATATGGGGGGCTGCGCGTTGTTGTGCTGGATCCTGGCCATGGCGGGCGCAGTGATGGTGCCAGGGGAGGCACGGGCACACTTGAGAAGAACCTGGTTCTTTCCGTTTCCCAGAAACTGAAAAACATGCTGGAGGAGGATCTCGGCGTAAAGGTAGTCCTGACCCGAACAGCTGATTACTATGTGGGTCTGAAGGAGAGGACCGCCATTGCCAACAATAACAGGGCAGATCTGTTTTTGAGCATTCATGCCAATGCCGCCTTCCGCAAGGAGGTCCGGGGTTACGAGACCTACTATCTGAGCTTCTCGGCATCAGATCTCGAGGCATCCCAGCTCGCCCAGATAGAGAACAGAGCGCTGGGTGTGGAGGGCGATGCCAGGGAGACTCCACTTCTGGAAGCAATTCTGTGGGACATGGCCCAACTTGAGTTCATTAACGAGAGCGGCAAGCTCTCTGCCCACATCCAGGAAGCACTGGTCGAATCATTGAAGGGACGCGATCGTGGAGTACGGCAGGCACCCCTTGCCGTCCTTATGGGCGCCCGTATGCCTGCCACCCTGGTGGAGATCGGCTTTATCTCCAACCCCGCCCAGGAGATCACGCTCAACAGGGACTCCCATCAGAACAGTATTGCCAGGGCTCTGGTCGATGCTATTGTCGATTACAACAGAAACCTGATTCCTGGTGAGGCCATGGAAAACAGGCCGTGAAAAAGGTGCTCAAAATGTTGGGAGCGGGGGCGGTAGTTGTCGCCCTTGTAATTGCTTCAATCGTTATCTACAGGTTGATGTCAGGGTACGAACCTGTTCCCTCCACTGTCCGGGGACCTGGAACAGCACTGGATGAACCGAGGGTCATCGACCTTTATTTCGCGGATGCGGATGGTCGAAGACTGGCCCTGGAGGCGAGGGAGGTGATGGTTCAAGGCGTCGAGGAATCCGTTCTCCAGTCCGTCAGTGAACTTCTGGCAGGGCCCCGAAAAAAGAACCTTTCCGCAACCCTTCCGGAAGGGGTTGGAGTTCGCAGCGTCTACTTCAGGGACGGTATCGCTTACGTTGACCTTACCTCCAACTTATCCAGTAACCATCCCGGTGGGTCATGGGCCGAACTTCTGACGGTTTATTCCATAATAAATACCATCACTGAGAATTTCGCCGAGGTGGCCAGAGTCCAGATTCTCATTGGGGGAAGAGAACGCGAAACCCTGGCAGGCCATATCGATATCAGCAGGCCGCTTCCAGGCAGGGTGCAGTTGCTGGCGGGGGACTGGCGATGATAAAACTCGGTATATTCGACTCAGGGCTCGGGGGCTTGACTGTCTATAAAACTCTTCGCGAGTCGATCCCATGTGCGGACATCCTGTACCTGGGAGATACGGCCCGGGTTCCTTACGGGACCAAATCCGCGGCCACGGTGACGCGTTACGCCATCGAGATTGTCCGTTATCTGGTGGACAGGGAGGTGGAAGCCGTTGTCGTGGCCTGCAACACGGCCTCTGCCTATGCGATGGACACCCTGCGTAAAACCGCCCGGGTACCTGTTTTCGGCGTGGTTTTTCCGGGAGCCAGAGCTGCCGTCAAGGCTACGCGCAACGGCATTGTCGGCGTTGTGGGAACACGGGGGACTGTGGCAAGCGGGGCCTACCAGAGGGCCATCGAAAAACTGTCTCCAACGATCAAGGTGCATGCTTCCCCATGTCCTCTGTTTGTGCCCCTGGTCGAGGAGGGTTGGCTGGAGGATGAGATCACCCATCAGGTAGCGCAGCGGTATCTGGAACCACTCATCGCAGAGAAAGTCGACACGCTTGTTCTCGGCTGCACTCATTATCCCCTTCTCAAAAACGTCATTTCAAAAATCATGGGAGACGATGTCGTCCTCATCGATTCGGCTGAGGAGACCGGTTTCAAGGTGAAAGATTACCTGGCATGCGAAGACCGCTTGAGGGAGCGGAAGCCGGGAGGAGACCAGTTTGAGGTTACCGACTCACCATCCCGGTTCGCCGAAGTCGGCAGGATTTTCCTTAACCGGAGTCTGGAGAATGTCTCACAGGTTAACGTAACGGAAGGAGATGAAGTTGACGGATCTGACCTTTAAACTGGGCGACCTTATCCGCCCTGACGGAAGAGAGCCGGACCAGGTGAGGGAGATCAAGCTGACCCGGCCCTACCAGAAATACGCAGAGGGCAGTGTGCTCATCGAGATGGGTGACACGCGAGTTATCTGCAGCGCCTCTGTTGAGGAGAGAGTGCCGCCGTGGCTCAAGGGGACGGGGCAGGGATGGATAACAGCCGAATACGGGATGCTTCCCCGCTCGACCCAGAATCGCCTGAACCGCGAAACAGTCATCAAGACAACCGGCCGCACCTATGAAATACAGAGGTTGATTGGAAGGACAATGAGAGCTGTAGTGGACACATCTGCCCTGGGTGAAAGGACCATTTACCTGGATTGTGATGTGATCCAGGCTGATGGGGGAACCCGTACGGCAGCCATCAACGGCGCTTTTATCGCGGTGGTGGATGCTATCAGGAAGCTGAAGGATCAGAAGAGAATTCGAAGAATTCCGGTGGAAGATTATTTAGGGGCTGTCAGTGTGGGAATCGTGGATCAGAAGACCCTTCTGGACCTCTGCTACATAGAGGA
>QIEJ01000266.1 GCA_003228585.1 Pseudomonadota bacterium | reverse complement strand
ATCCAAAACCAGGCGCTGTCATTGCGAGGACCCTGAGCTTGTCGAAGGGGACGCGGCAATCTCAGGGAGCATTGCGACCGAGGCAGTCTCAACTTTCCGGGATTGCTTCACGAACCAACCAGTTCGCAATGACTGCGCTGGTCATTGCTCTTGTCCCGCTGGTCCTCGCGATGACGGGCAGCGGTTGCGGAGAAAACGAAGAAAGGGCCCCCGAAGGGGCCCTGGTGTTTTGATGTGAGGCTCTCAAGAAGGGCCATCACGCCGACAGCGTGGCAGTTTCTAGTACCTGGTTCCTAGTTCCTGGTTTCTTGGGGCAATTTCCAAACTAAGCTAGAAACCAGACACCAGAACAAGAAACTGGATTTAAGGGGCCCTTATTGAAACCGCATAATACCTGAACCTTATTTAGCGACAGCGATAAAGATGGTCCGTCCACCCCGGTTAATCAGGAAAAGAAGCGACTTCCTGTCCTGGTTCGCCTCAAGGATCTCAGTCAGAGATGAGACGTCCCTGACCTGCTTCCGATTAACCTCGATGATCACGTCCCCCCTTCTGAGGCCTGCCTCACTGGCCGGGCTACCCGATTCCACACCGGTGATGATCGCGCCCCTGGTCTCATCCAGGTTGAGTTTCTCGGCTAATTCCGGGGTCAGGTCCTGCACAGTGAGACCCATCTCATCATGGACCTTTTCAGAGCTCTTATCAGCATCGGCTATCTGGGCCTCATCTGTCATCTCCTCGAGTTTGATCTTGAAGGTTTTTTTCTTGCCCTCACGAAGAACCACAACCTCCACTTCGGTCCCAACAGGCAGGTAGGCGACCATGGTGGGCAGTTCATGCTGGCTATCCACCTGTTCACCGTTGAACCGGATAATAACATCGCCGCGTTGAATCCCGGCCTTATCAGCAGGCCCGTTCTGGACCACGTCGGCGACCAGTGCTCCTTTACGGGTCTCAAGACCCATGCCTTCCTGAAGTTCCGGGGTGATCTGTTGGATGAGAACCCCGAGCCAGGCCCTGGTCACCGCACCGGATTCCTTTAGCTGGGAGATGATGTTCTTGGCAAGATCAATGGGTATAGCGAAGCCAATCCCCTGGTTACCGCCGCTTCTGGTAAAGATCGCGGAGTTGACCCCTATAACATTTCCGGATGTGTCGAACAGGGGACCACCGCTGTTGCCCGGGTTAATGGCTGCATCAGTCTGAATAAAATCGTCATATGCACCCATACCCAGTTCACGACCTTTGGCGCTGATGATCCCGGCCGTCACGGTGTGGCCAAGACCAAACGGGTTGCCTATAGCCAGCACCCAATCGCCGACTCTGGTGGCATCCGAGTCGCCCAACTTACAGACCGGCAGGCCATTTTTAGGTTCGATCTTGATCAGAGCGAGATCTGTCTTTTCATCGCTACCCACAACCTCAGCGGGATATTCATCCCCGCCTTCGAGGAGAACGACGATCTCGTCCGCCCCTGCGATCACATGGTTATTGGTAATGATATAACCATCCTGGTTGATAATAAATCCAGATCCCAGGCTCCGTGTCTTGAACGATTTGCCTTTCGGCCCGCCGAAAAATCTCCTGAAAAACTCATCCCCGAAGAAATCACGGAAGGGGCTGTCCTCCCCGAAGGGATTCTGCATATTCATCTCCTCGTTTTCTTTCACAACCGTGGCCGTGCTGACATTGACCACGGCAGGAGACAATCCGTCTGCCAAATCGGCGAAAGATCCCGGGCGTTCTCCATTGCCCTTCGACTCCCCTTCCGTCCAGAGCTGCGTCTGGTCCGCCCCGGTGTGGGGTGTCAGGGAAAGCTGGGAAGCGATTATCAAACCTGCCAACAGACAGGCTATGGCAACCAGACCAATGGTTGTCCCACGGAATATTTTTTTCATGGACGAGATCCTCCAGTTCTCCCCTCGCAACATCAACAGGTTACAGGCTTCCTTTCATACCTCTCAATCTGGCAACGCGCTTTTCCACGGGTGGGTGGGTCGAGAAAAGATTCATAAAGCTCTTTCCGGAAAAGGGCTTGACGATAAACATATGGGACGTTGAAGGGTTTGCCTTCATGGGAGCACCTCGGGATGCCATACTGAGTTTCTCCAGAGCCGAGGCCAGGGAACGGGGATTACCAGCGATCCTGGCACCGGTCTCATCCGCCTGGTATTCCCTGGACCGCGACACAGCCATCTGGATAATAACCGCTGCCAGAGGCGCCAGGATAGCCATTGCGAGGAGCGCGATGGGGTTATTGTCTTCATCCCCCCCGCGTCCGAATATCATGGCCCATCGGGCCATGTAGGCAAGCATCATGATAGCGCCGGCAAGGGTCGCCGCGATGGATGAGATGAGGATGTCCCTGTGGCCGATGTGGGCGAGCTCGTGTCCGATAACACCGGACAGTTCCTCATCGGTGAGGAGCTTCCTGATACCGTCGGTCACCGCAATGACAGCGTGATCGGGGTTGCGGCCGGTGGCAAATGCGTTGGGAGACGGGTTGGGAATGCGATATACACGCGGCATGGGCAGGCCCGCCCTCGATGACAGGCTGCGCACGATGGAGTAGAGTCCCGGATCGTCAGATTCCGTCACCGGTTTCGCCTTGTAAATAGCCAGAACAAGGCGGTCGGAGAACCAGTAACTGCCGAAATTCATGACCATCGCGAACACAAAGGCGAAGATCATGCCCGACCGTCCGCCAAACTGGGCTCCAATCAGCATGAGCAGCCCGGTCAGGCCGCCTAACAGCAACGTTGTTTTCAACATATTATTCATATCGTTATTCGTACCTCCCGTATCAGGGTATTATTCCCGGTATTATTGTTTCATATTTCAGGTTTCAAGAGCACCAACAGTCGCTTGTCACTGCGAGGAGTCCGGCGACCGAAGCAGTCTCAACTTGCCGAGATCGCCACGTCACCACATGAACCTAATTAGGGTGACTCGCGATGACGATCGTAACGCCCTACTCTTTCCCCTTTACTCTTTACTCTTTTTTGAATCTCGGGTCACCGCCAGAAACTCTTCACCAGGACCCAGTGCCATGGGGTAGTTTTCCTCACCCAGGAGTTCCCGCAGATCATGGGAGATCTGCTTGTGAAGGAACTCGAGGATCTGCTCGACCTCCCGGCGCATCTGAACCATCCTTTCCCTCATGTCCAGGATAACGTCGATGCCGGCCAGATTGATGCTCAGATCGTTCCTGAGCCTCAGGATCATCTCAAGCCGTTCAATTTGATCACCGCTTATTACCTTTTCACCCTGAACGGATTCCAGGACGATGAGGCCCTCAGTCTCAATGGCCTTCAGGTCATCTGGCCGGATGCCCAGACGCCGGCAGGTTTCCAACAGATCGCAATTATCCTTGAACTCTGACATAATTTACCACAGTCCTTCGCGTGGGTCCATATCCATTGTCCTCTCCAATTCCTCAATTAGATCGGCAACCTTCCCCTTCGGGCCCTTGGGTACTTTAATCTTGATTACGGCAAAAAGGCTTCCCCTTCCCTTACCCTTCAGGCGGGGAAATCCCTTGCCCTTGAGACGAAGCTTCTGCCCACCCTGAGTCCCGGGTGGCACTGTCAGAAGTGTCGTTTTCCCATCGGGGAGGGGGACGCTGATCTTGTCTCCGAGGGAGGCCTCCCGGTAACTGAGGGGAAGATCCAGATAGATATCCGATCCTTCCCTTCTGAAGTATCTGTGTGGAGGGACTTCCACGGAGATGAAAAGATCCCCTGGCGGCCCTCCATTGCTTCCCGCGTTCCCCTTTCCGGGAACCCGGACTTTGGATCCGGTATCCACTCCGGCGGGGATCTTCACTGTTATCCTCTCCTGCTTATCCCTGCTTCCCAGGCCGCCGCATGAAGAACATGGGTTTGAAACGATCTTTCCCGTTCCCTGGCAGCGGGAACATGCATGGGCAAACTGGATGGGTCCCTGAGCGATCTTTTCCTGGCCTGTACCTCCACAACGGGGACATGATACGCGTGAAGAACCAGGCTCGCTTCCATCACCATGACACCGGTCACACACCGCCGAATGGCTGAAGGTCATGGGAACCTCCACACCTTTATAGGCGTCCTCAAAAGAAACTTTCAGGGAATAGTTCAGATTCTCCCCCCGGACCGGACCAGGGCGGCGTGATCTTCCCAGCAGATCGCCGAAAAGGTCCTCGTAGGCGAACCCGCCAAAATCGAAACCACCGTCGCGAAATCCGCCCATGTCGAAATCGGAGAAGTCGAAGCCGGTGCCCCTGGCGCCGGCATGCCCGAACTGGTCGTACTCCGCTCGTTTCTCCTTGTCACCGAGCACGGCATAGGCTTCACTCAACTCCTTGAAGCGGCTTTCGGCTTCCTTGTCGTCCGGATTGACGTCAGGATGGTGTTTACGTGCAAGGCGCCTGTAGGCCTTCTTGATTTCATCTTCCGAGGCACCTCTGGCTGTACCAAGGACCTCGTAGTAATCCCTTTTCACTCGGAGATCTCTATCGTTTTGGGCCTGACCTCTTCAACTTTGGGCAGGGAGATCTCCAGAACACCATCCCTGTACGACGCCTTGATCCGGTCAATCTGGACCTGGACTCCGAGAATGAATGATCTTCGAAACTTGCCGTAAGCCCTTTCAATACGATGGTACTGCTCCTTGCCGACGTCCTTCTCGAAGGGTCTCTCACCATGGATGATCAGAACTTCATCCTTCACTTCTACCGAGATGAGATCCTTCGATATACCCGGGACCTCAACATTGACGACGATATCGTCCCTGGTCTCATAGATATCCACCGGCGGGTTCCAGGATGTGGATTCAAAGTCCTCTCCCTCATCCTCGGGAGCCACCGATCCCTGGAACAGGCGGTTCATCCGGTCCTGAAGAACCATCATCTCTTTGAAAGGTTCTCTTGTATTCACCATTTTCCCTATCCTCCTTTGATCTGCAAGCATCCCTATTCTTACAAAAGCAGGAACAATCCACCAGTTGAAATTTAAATCCGACTGGGACGGTGTCAAGGGGTTGGTTTCCCGATTTCAAACCAAAGCGCCTGTCATTGCGAGGAGCGTCGAGTCAGACGAGACGACGTGGCAATCTCGGAGAGCTAAGCGACTGCGGCAGTCTCGGTTTATTGAGATCGCTTCGTCCAGATGGTCCTCGCGATGACAACCGTAACGCTTTGCGACTATGCGATTTAAATCGCACAGTCGATACCACTCAACCCCTACTCATTTACTTGACAACGCAACATGAAATGAATATAAATCGCGTTAAGATTACGGTTTGGAAACTATATGCGGAAAAAAGCTTTTCACATAGCGATCATTGCCCTTCTGGCCCTGAATCTCATGGGCTCCTGGGGGCTTGCTGCAGCGGATGACTGTGAAATGACATGCTGCGCGCCCAGCGAAACGGCCCGGGCCGGGATCCCGACATTTGAGGCCCCGAGCTGTTGCTCCGAGACAGAAGTCAGCTGTAATTTTGAGGCATCCCAGTCCGGGGAATTCTTCGATACGGCACTCATCTGTTTTGGAAGCTCCGGTTCCGCACCTGTTGCCAGGATCGCCTCTGGAGGCTTATCTCTCCTTCCGGAAGGTGGTCTTTCTGGTACCCATTTCCACCCGGGGGACTCTTTGCCCCCTCTTACCGAACCACTCTTCCTTAAGAATCTTTCCCTGATCTGTTGACATCCGATTCCTGACAGTCTTCAATTGTGATGGGTAATGTGCATTTTGGTGCGCTTTATCCATAATCAGGACTGTTTCGTTTCTACCCCTGGTACACACAGTTCCATTCACACAAAATCTGCCTGTAATCCTGTAATAAGGAGAGCGTCATGTCCAGAAAGAGAAAGAAAACAAACACAAACAAACAGGCCAAAAAAGCTGCTGTTCTCGAGGGCAGCGGTAAGAGTAAAATGCCGTTGATAGTCGGTATGATCGTAGCAGCTGCGCTGATAGGCGGCGGGGTATTTCTTTTGGGCGGTAAAAGCCGAAGTGGGTCGGTAGCATCCAAGGCCGTTCCTACCCGGTCAGCGGCTGGTGTTCAGGCGACGTCCAGGGAGGTCTCCTTCCCGGTGAGTATCTTCGAGGACGGCAGAGCCAGGTATTTCAAGTACGACGCGTCAAACGGCCTTCAGGTCAGGTACTTCATCATGAAAAGCTCTGACGGGATCATCCGCGCCGCCTTCGATTCCTGCGACGTGTGCTGGACCGCCAAAAAAGGCTACCGCCAGGAAGGGGACGTCATGGTGTGCAACAACTGCGGTCAGCGGTTCCCATCCGTCAAGATCAACGAGATCAAGGGCGGCTGCAACCCGGCCCCTCTGAACCGCAAGGTGGTTGATGGTAAGGTGATCATCAAGGTTTCTGACATCATCGAAGGCGGGAGCCGCTATTTCAACCTCAGTTAAAAGAAAAGTCGAGGTCAATAGATGAAACTCAAAGACATCGCTTTGTTGAACCTGCGCCGCAGGAAAGCGAAAGCAGCCTTTTTACTTGCCGGCCTGCTCGTCGGAGTGACCACGGTTGTGACGCTTATGACACTGGTACAGGCGTTGAGCGAGGATATCACGGATAAGCTGGACAAATTCGGTGCCAACATCCTCATCGTTCCAAAGACCGAGAATCTGTCACTGACCTACGGCGGCCTGTCACTCGGCGGGGTCTCCTTCGAGATGGAGGAGATACAACAGGAGCAGTTGAAGGGAATCGCCACTATTCGGAATGCCGCTAATGTTGCCGCTCTGGGTCCGGTCGTTTTAGGCGTCATCGAGGTCAAAGACAGGAGGGTCCTTCTGTCGGGTGTGGATTTCGAAGCCACCAAAACACTCAAACCCTGGTGGAAGATAAGAGGTGAAATTCCCATTGGGGACCAGGTTCTCCTCGGCGCCGAAGCCTCCGAAACTCTGGGCCTCAACACGGGTGACTCCTTCGTATCATCCGGTAGGGAACTGACTGTAACCGGCATCATGGAGCCCACCGGCTCTCAGGACGACCAGCTCGTGTTCACCCCCATTGCCACCGCCCAGGGCATACTCGGGAAGGAAGGCCGGATCTCTATGGCGGAAGTTGCCGCTCTCTGCAAGGACTGCCCCATCGAGGAGATGGTCCGTCAGATATCCGAGGTCCTGCCCGGGGCCAAGGTCATGGGAATTCAGCAGGTTGTTAAAGGGAGGATGGAAACTCTCTCCCAGTTCCGCAAGCTGACTTTCGGCGTCTCCACAGTCGTCATTTTTGTCGGAAGTCTGGTGGTTCTCGTCACCATGATGGGCAGCGTTCGCGAACGCACAAGGGAGATCGGCATCTTCCGAGCTATCGGTTTCCGCCGCAGTCACATCATCCGGATCGTTCTACTGGAGGCGGCCATTGTTTCGGCCCTTGCAGGCATCCTGGGCTATTTCGGGGGCCTCGTGACTACCAAAGCGACACTGCCGTTCTTCACCGAAAGTGTGGACGTGGCATTACATGCCGACCCCATAATGGGGATCGGGGCCATCGTTCTTTCCGTCACCCTGGGGCTTGCGGCCAGCATATATCCTGCTCTTCTGGCAGCCAGGCTTGATCCCAACGAAGCCCTGAGGGCCCTGTAAGGAGACAATTAATGAGCTATATTAAAGCGGATAACCTTGTCAAACATTATGGTAGCGGAGGGGCTATAGTCCCGGCGGTTCGCGGCATCAGCTTTGAGATCGAGAGTGGTGAGTTCGTGGCCATCATGGGGGAATCGGGATCAGGCAAATCGACACTCCTCGCCATGATGGGGGCGCTGAACTCACCCACATCCGGCGACCTCGAGGTGGATGATATAAACATATATGACCTTACGAGGGACCAGAGAGCGGACTTCAGGAGAGAATTTCTCGGGTTTATCTTCCAGAGTTTTCAGCTTATAACCTATCTGACCCTGGCAGAGAACGTCATGCTCCCTCTCGTGACCACAAAAAGAAGCCGAAAGGTGAAACAAGCCATGGCCAGGGAAGCACTGGCCAGGGCCGGACTCGAAGGCATGGAGAACCGGCTTCCCAGTCAGATCTCCGGCGGAGAGCAGGAGCGCGTAGCCCTTGCCCGCGCTGTTGTCAACGAGCCCCCCATCCTCCTTGCCGACGAACCCACCGGCAACCTGGATTCCAAAACCAGCGAGGAGGTAATGGGGCTGCTGAAAAAGCTGAACTCCGAGGGTATGACCATCGTCATGGTCACCCACAGCTCCGAGGCCGCCAGGAGTGCACGGAGGATCCTGAAGATCTCCGACGGTATTCTCACCGAGGAGGAGCGGATCATAAGCGGTACTGTATCGGTAAAATCGCACAGGAACTCACTCGCCGTTGACAAGACCGCTTAAATGTCTTAGATTCCGGTGTTCTTTTGGGGTGTCGTCTAACGGCAGGACAGCGGACTCTGGATCCGTATGTGGAGGTTCGAATCCTCCCACCCCAGCCAAAATAACGGCCCCATCGTCTAACGGTCAGGACGCCAGCCTCTCACGTTGGTAGTACGGGTTCGAATCCCGTTGGGGTCACCACTCGACGCATAAAAAGCCCGCCACTGATGAGGCGGGCTTTTTATTTGCTCGTGGCAGGCCGGTTTTACCAGTTTCTGGCCCGCCCTGAGCAAGTGAAACGCGTCGAAGGGTTTCTGGTTTCCAGTCCCGGACTTAATTCCAGATTCCAGGATTTGAATCCAACGGGAACTTCGGTGTCAGAGACTTTTGGCATGGCATATGCTTCTACTCTACCATGGGACGTCCACTGAGGGTCATCCAGAACATTTACCCCTACCATCTGGTCTGCAGGACCAACAACCGAACATTCAGATTCAACCAGAGG
>QIEJ01000197.1 GCA_003228585.1 Pseudomonadota bacterium | reverse complement strand
ACCTGGGACTGAGCAAGGTTGGTAAAAGGAAGAGTTACCGGGATGTTAAGCACTACCGCCGCCGAAAACGCTGGCTGTCATAGGCGTCCGATCACGCCAATGGCGTGATCGGAAATCCTCGCCTTTCCAGACAACGGTACCCAATACATCCGTCAGGAACAAGGGAGTACCGATATGATCGCTGTGGTAATAATACAGATGCTCGCCGTTGGAGTCTGCGAAAGCGGAGTTTGCGGCCTGGGCCAGGAGGCCGGGGAACATGAAGAGGGAGGCTACCTGGACTTCGCCGGGATTGCCGCGGCCCTTCTGGCCTCGCAATGACAGGCGCTTGTCTCTCTTCTGATTCTCAAAGTTCAAGAGCCATTCGGAGCAAAGAGGAACCCTTCAGATTTGGAGCAAAGGGGTTTTCCGGGTTAAGCGCGAAGTGAAGCTGGAAGTGAAGCTGGTTTTCTGCGAAACCGAGCGATTAAGCCCGGGAAACCCCTTTTTATAACGCTCCTCTTCTTTGAATGTTCCCCCTCACCTCTTATCCTCTCCCGCCAGCAGCCTTAGCTTAAAGCTTCGGCCTGCCAAGGGGGGAGGGGGATAAAAATCCTGTTGATCCTGTCAAAAAAAAACCAGCGGGACTTGACGGCAGTCCCTGGGAAAGGCATGTTTGAGTGATGGCCATTAATTACTGGAAGGGAGAACGACAATGACGAACACAGAGAGAGATCTGGAGTATCAACCCTATTCTGACGTCCTGGAACACCAGATCAGGAAGATCCGTGAGCTCATGGCCGGGGAGTGGCAGAAGGCACCCGGGTTCCTCAGGCGCCTGGAAGAAACCGGAGTAACAACAGACGATCTGACCACACCAGAAAGCATCCGGAAATTCCCCATCCTCAACAAATCCGAACTTCCGGCTTTGCAGGCTGCCGATCCCCCATTCGGAGGGTTGATCACGGTTCCGGTTGGGGAACTGCGGAGGATCTACTCCTCCCCTGGCCCCATTTACGATCCCGATGGTCATCTGCCGTCCTATTACCGATGGGAACGTGCCTTCTCGGCAGCTGGATTCAGGGAAGGTGACGTGATTCTCAACTGCTTCGCCTATCATCTGACCCCGGCCGGCGCCATGTTCGAGGAGGCCGGCAACAACCTCGGATGTGCGGTTATCCCCGCCGGCATTGGAAACACCGAAATCCAGGTTTCCGTTGCTGCCCATCTGGGGGCCAATGCTTACGTCGGCCTGCCTTCCTACCTGAAGGTTCTCCTCGACAAGGCTCAGGAAACCGGTGAGAAGATGGCCATAAAGAAAGCTTTTGTCATAGCCGAGAAGCTGCCGGAGACCCTTCGCTCCCAGTTCCAGAATGCATATGGCATCCAGGTCCGTCAGGGATACGGCACAGCGGAGGTTGGAGCGATAGCCTATGAATGCGGGGAGGCGGCAGGAATGCACTTTGATCCCTCCGTCCTGGTCGAGATTCTTCACCCGGATTCCCGTGAACCGGTTGAATCCGGCTCTCCGGGTGAGGTTGTCGTAACCGTCATGAATCCAATCAACACCCTTCTGAGGTTCGCCACAGGGGATATATCCGCCATGGATCCTGAACTATGTCCATGCGGGAGGAAAAGTCCCAGATTGACGGGGATTCTCGGCCGTGTCGATCAGGTGACAAAGGTTCGGGGCCTGTTCGTCCACCCCGGGCAGCTTGAGCAGGCCGTCTCACCTTTTGAGAATGTTGAAAAATTTCGCGCTGTCATCGTGCGGGAAAGGGCTATGGACGACATGACTATCGAGGTTGAAAGTAAACAGACCCTCCCCGCCCATACCCTCGAGGACATCGGTGAGAAGGTCAAAAATTTGCTCAAGCTCGGTATTTCCGTTATCCAGGTTGAGAGAGGCACTATTGCCGATGATCAGCCGCTGATCGATGACCGACGGAAGTGGGAGTGAGGAATTTACGACTGACGCTACTTGAATCTGACTACTGACTACTTTCCCCCCGCATACCGGACTCCTTCCATAATAGCCCGTTCATTCAGGGGGATCAGGCTGCGGTTCCGCTCAGAGATGACCGCCTCAAGAGCACCGGCTATCTCATCGGAAGAAATCGACCCGGAGAGGCGGGCAAAGGCTCCCAGGGCGACCATGTTTGAAAGACGGGCATTACCCAGTTCAACAGCGAGCTCGCTCATGGGAACACCATGAACCTCGATATCCTGCCTCTTGACATCATCCAGGTTTGCCAGTGAGCTGTTGACAATAAGCAGGCCGCCGGGAGGTGTTGACTCCTGATACCTTACGAGGGAGGGCTGGTTCATGGCGATGACACACCTGGGATTGTCCACGATGGGCGAACCGATCTCGTTATCGGACATGACCACGGTGCATCGAGCGGTCCCCCCTCTCATCTCAACACCGTAGGAAGGGAAGAAGGTCACATTCAGACCCTTCTCCATGGCGGCTTCCGCCAGAAGCTGCCCTGCCAGGAGAATCCCCTGCCCCCCGAATCCGCTTATGAACACGTCGTAATACATCGAAACTCCGTTTCAGTTTCTTGTTTCTCGTTCCTGGTTTCTGGTAAAATCTTTTGTCGCGCTCTCACTAGAAACTAGAAACCAGACACTAGAAACTGCTCTTAAATATAGTCCTCTGTTTCTTTCTCTTTAAACACCCCCAAAGGGAAGTACGGAATCATCTCATCCTGGATCCGCTTGATCGACTCCATGGAGTCCATACCCCAGTTGGTTGGACAGATAGTAAGAAGTTCCACAAAAGAAAAACCGACATTGTTGATCTGCATCTCGAAGGCCTTGAATACAGATTTCCTGGCCTTGAGGATATTTACCGGCTTGTCCAGCGACATCCTTGCAACGTAAGTCGTTCCTTCAAGGGGGGCCAGCATTTCAGCCATTCGAATGGGGTACCCATCGGTATTGAAGTTTCTTCCGTAAGGAGATGTCGTCGTTTTCTGTCCCAGGAGTGTCGTCGGCGCCATCTGTCCCCCCGTCATGCCGTAAACGGTGTTGTTGATAAAAATAACCGTAATATTTTCGCCCCTGTTGGCTGCATGGACGATCTCGGCCAGACCGATGGACGCGAGGTCTCCGTCTCCCTGATAGGCAAACACGATCAGATCAGAACGAGACCTCTTCATCCCCGTAGCCACCGCAGGAGCACGGCCGTGAGGGGCCTCGATTATGTCGCAGTTGAAGTAATCGTACATTAGAACGGAACATCCGACAGGAGCAACCCCTACCGTCCTGCCGGTGATGTCGTAATGGTCCAGCGCTTCGGCCACAAGGCGATGGGCTACCCCGTGCCCACATCCCGGGCAGTAGTGCATTATCTCATCGTTGAGTGCTTTAGGTTTTGCGAATACTTGTTTCATATCTGGCCTCAATTCAGCATTCAGATTCGGAGAAACTTATTTAATAATGCCTTTCAATTTGCGTCAACACCTCCACAGGAGTGGGAATAGCTCCCCCGGGCCGTCCGTAGAATTCAACCTCTGTGTCTCCTTTAACGTTGAGCCTGACATCCTCTACCATCTGCCCGGTATTCATCTCCACAACCAGGAACTTTTTCACTCTTTCCGAGAGGGAGCAAAGCCTCATGCCGGGGAATGGGAAGACCGTAACCGGCCTGAAAAGGCCCACCTTCAATCCCTTCTCCCTGGCACGGGACACCGCTGTTCGAGCGATGCGGGCTGATGTCCCGAAAGCGGCCACGACAAGTTGAGCATCGTCCACATCATACTCCTCAAACCGGACCTCATGTTTCTGGATCTCTCTGTATTTTTCCTGAAGCATCCGGTTGTGAGCTTCCAGTTCACCTTCCTTCAGATACAGGGACTTCAGATGTCTTGCGGGTCGGTTTGCAGCACCGGTCAGGGTCCAGTGCTTTCTCGGCTCGGGCGGCACATCACCATGCTCAAAGATCGGTTCCTGCATCTGACCGAGGACCGCGTCAGCCAACACCATTGTCGGATTGCGATATCTGTCCGCCAGGTCAAAGGCCAGAATGGTGTGATCATACATCTCCTGGACGCTGGCGGGAGCAAGGGTGATGACCCTGTAGTCTCCATGCCCGCCGCCTTTGACTGCCTGGAAATAGTCGCCCTGTGAAGTTGCGATTCCTCCCAGACCCGGACCGCAGCGAACGACATTGATCACCACAGCGGGCAGTTCCTGCCCTGCCAGGTAAGACAACCCCTCCTGCATGAGGGAGATCCCGGGGCTCGAGGATGAGGTCATGGACCTGACACCGACAGCTGACGCTCCAAGGACCATGTTTATTGAAGCCAGCTCACTTTCGGCCTGCACGAACTCTCCATCGTGCCTGGGCAATTCCCGGGACATGAATTCCGGTATCTCGTTCTGCGGGGTAATGGGATAGCCGAAATAATACAGGCATCCGGCCCTGATGGCCCCCATTCCAACGGCTTCGTTTCCTTTAACGAGTATGCGTTTCTGTTCTGTCATCTCTTTTCCTGGTCTCTTTTTTTTCATCCAAAATCCAAGATCCAAAATCCAAAACTAAATTCAAATTCCAGATTCCAATACGAAGAATAAATCTTTCCTCACGCTCGCTTCTTTCAGTCGCTCAAGTCCGCAAAGCACGCTAAGGAAACCCAAGCTTCTAATTAACCTGTTATTTTTAATCTTCTTTGCGTTCTTTGCGAGCTTTGCGTGAAACTGGTTTTCCCTTCCCCTTTAGTCTTTAACCTTTCCACTTGTTACTTTCAACTTTCTACTTATTTAAACACTTCAATACAAATATCCGGGCACATCAACGCACACAGGGTACAACCAGTGCATTGCTCCTCGGGGTCAGCAAGCACAACATACTGGTAGCCCTGATGGTTAATGGTCCGTTCCTGGCGGATCAACTCGTATGGGCAGACATCAATACACAAAGAACATCCCTTGCATTTTTCACTTTCGATCTTGATGGTAGGCATTAATTTAAGTTCCTTGTTCCGAGTTCCTGGTTCCTTAAGTTCAATCCAAGATCCAAAATCCAAGATCCAAAATTCCTTCGTACTTCGAACCTCGCACTTCGCACTATTGAACCCTTTCCACTTGTTACTTTCAACTTTCCACTGCTCCACCCATGGGGGTTTCCCGATAAACCCATTTTCCGAAGTAAAACGCCGCCAATCCTACCATGATCCCGGCTATCACGTCGCTGACGTAATGGTATCTGTTGTACACGGTTGAAACAGCCAGAGTGACAACCAGGGGAGTAAACACCAGCGCCATCCGCTTTCTGTATGTCCAGGCACAAAGAAGAACGACAAGGGCCACCGCGACATGGGAACTGGGCATGGCACCTCCCATGATGTCGCCACTTGCCATAATGAATTGTTGAAGCCGTGTAACAGCGTAACCTGTCAAAGGACTATCATAGAGATGCGCCAGTTCATAACGGGGCCCGACCACAGGAAAGATGATGAACCCCAGGTAGGAAATGAAGAACGCAATCAGAATGGAAAACAGCGTCCTGCGGAACGGTATGTAATCCTTTTTCAAATAAAGGGAAAGTCCGAGTACGGGCCCTATCCAGTAATAGGAATGGTAGCCGACGTTCATGAACTCGGTTACCAGGGGCGTGCTGATCCTTTCCATGACCACGGAAGGATGAAAGCCCAGCAGCGCCAGCTCGAAATTATATACGTAAGGATCCAGGTAGCGAGCGTGAATAATCACGATGATGTCATCGATCTGCTCGTAGAAAAACCCGAGGACGATGGGGATATACCAGTAACGAAGGGTACGAATAACAGTGTTCCGGCCCGCCGATGCAAACCTGACCCAAACGATGACCAGTCCAGCCGACACAGAGTGGGTCAGAACGTATACCCACCAGTGCTCCACGTCTCTGTGAAAGAGAGTAATTATGAGAGAGACCGTGATGAGATAGACAATAAAGACCGTGTCTTCCGGCCAGAACTTCTTTTCGGTCTCAGTCATAGGGGTTGTCAGCTCATCTATCGTTGACAGTGTCGCAAAAAGTCCAAATGGGACTTTTTTGCGAAGTCATCAATCGTTAATTGTTCAAGCGAACGGAAGATATCAGATCGGCTGTTCATGGTCAAATTCGGTTTCACACAGTCCGTCGATCACCCTCCCCGGATACGGGAAACATACGGAGTCAGGGTTATATCGCAGGTCTTGTGTGATATAACCCACAAGGTGCGGCTCCCCCTGACACCCCTGCCCGATCGGTCCTGTTGGACAACCCCCTTAAAATGTGCGGGTTTTCAGTCCAGGTTGGAATTCTCAGGGTAAAGGAACATATTTTGCATTGTACCCAGTGTAGATTTCAGGCACCTGGCCGGTGCAATCAGATTAAGTTTTTCCCATCCTGAGGTCTACAAAAGACCTCCGGGGAAACCCTGAGGCGGGAACCTCCTTCTTTTGCCCCCGTCGGATAGGCCGGCGGGGGCACCTCCTTTTTTAGTACTGGTTAACGGATCTTTTCC
>QIEJ01000009.1 GCA_003228585.1 Pseudomonadota bacterium | reverse complement strand
GGCCGAATCACTGATGAGGCCGTGAGCAACACCGCTTGCATATCGAACATGTTCGACACAACCCCGACTCCAAGTTTGTCCTTCAGGGAGAAAAAGTCAAGGCAGGTTCCACACACCAGGATCTCGCAGCCCCTGTCCACGAGTAGGCTGAGGGATTCGGCAGTAGGTGAGCCTTCCGCAGCGAGTTTGACGCCGGCGTTCATAAGGAGGATTTTGTCAGGAGTGGTTTCCTGTTCCTGCAGGGTGATCAGGAAGCCATCCATCAGGATACGGCCCAGTTTGTCATCCCCATTGCCGAGGGTGTCACTGGTCAGAAACACCACCGGTTCAGAACGGGTCCTGTCCGCGGCGGTCGATTCGTTCAGATTTATTGTCAGGCGGTATACTCCAGGTTCCTTTTCATCAACCTGGATCCGGGCTCCTTTTCCCTGGGCAAACCGGCTGACATTATCCCTGCTCGCTACCGAATCAACATCGACGGCGAATGACTGGCCCGGACCCAGTTTATCCATGGTCTTTTTCGCCTGAATTACGGGACCGGGACAGGCGAGCCCGCGACAATCGATAGTCTTCATGATGCGCTCCAATGATAGATTATTTGAATTTACAGGATACATTTTTCTGATGGTTACCATGACAGGAATTTTTTTTCAACAAAGGTGTCCGAACCATGGAAAAAACCTTGTCAAATTTCAACATGTTGTGCTATTTTCTATCTCCGATACAACATGGGGGGGTGCATTCTACTGATTCCCGTTCGCACTTATTTAGACATTTCAAGTATTTATCGGAGGAAAACATGCCAGTGGACAAACCAGGGAGCGCCGAAATCAACCCGAAAGACACCCAGAAATTGTTGAACTTCGACCAGAGTCTCGTCCCGGTAGAACTTTCCGAGAATGCCAGGATTGTCTTCGAGAAGCGATATCTGAAAAGGGACGATAGCGGTGCCGTACTGGAGAGTCCGGAAGAGCTCTTCCGCCGGGTGGCCGGAAACATTGCCCAGGCTGAAGAGCGGTTTGGAGCCGGTCCTGAGAAGGTGGAGAAAACGGCTGATCTTTATTACAATCTCATGGCTTCCCTCTGTTTCCTGCCCAACTCCCCCACATTGATGAACGCTGGCAGAGAGCTTCAGCAGCTTTCGGCATGCTTTGTCCTCCCCGTGGGTGATTCCATGGAGAGTATCTTCGATGCGGTGAAGCACACGGCGATGATTCACAAGAGCGGGGGAGGGACCGGGTTTTCTTTCAGCCGTCTTAGGCCTTCCAAAGATATTGTACGTTCCACTTCCGGCGTTTCTTCCGGGCCGGTTTCCTTCATGAAGGTTTTCAACCAGGCCACAGAGGTCATCAAGCAGGGCGGGACCAGGCGTGGCGCCAACATGGGGATTCTAAGGGTCGATCATCCGGATATCCTGGAGTTTATTTCATGCAAGGAACAGGATGACCAACTCAACAACTTCAACATTTCCGTTGGCCTCACTGAACCGTTCATGAAGGCGGTGGCGGAGGACGATGATTATGCTCTGATCAACCCTCGGACAGGTGAGGAGAATCAGTGTCTGAAGGCAAGAGACGTATTTCAGCTCATCATTGACAGGGCCCACCGCAACGGTGAGCCGGGCATAATCTTCCTTGACAGGATAAACAGGGACAATCCGACTCCCTCCCAGGGAGAGATCGAGAGCACCAATCCCTGCGGCGAACAACCCCTCCTGCCCTATGAATCCTGCAACCTGGGTTCTGTAAACCTGGCGAAGATGCTTCGGTATGAGGGCAACAGGGTGGCCATCGATTATGACAAGCTCGCGGTTGTCGTCAAACACTCTGTCCGTTTCCTCGACAACGTCATAGAGGTAAACCGGTATCCACTGAAGCAGATCGAGGAGATGACAAAGGCCAACCGCAAGATAGGCCTGGGCATAATGGGTTGGGCCGACATGCTTTTCCGATTGGGAATTCCCTATAATTCGGAGGAGGCAGTCGCTCTCGCCGAGAAGGTCATGGGTTTAATCCATGAGAGTGCCAATGAGACTTCCCGGGAGCTTGCTGAAGAGAGGGGTTCTTTCCCCGCGCTTCCCGGAAGTTCTTTCGATGTCCCGGGTCGTCCCCCTGTGAGAAACGCCACTGTAACAACCATCGCCCCCACAGGGACGATCAGTATCATTGCCGGTACAACCAGCGGCATCGAGCCGTTATTCGCCATCTGTTATCATCGTAATGTCCTTGACAATCAGCGCCTGGTGGAGGTTCATCCCTATTTCAAGGAGTTAGCCCGGAAGGAGGGATTCTTCAGCGAGGAACTCATGGAGAGGATTGCCGAAGAGGGGTCCATTCAGCACATATCCGGCATCCCGGATTGGGTTAAACGTGTGTTTGTAACTTCCCATGATATCAGTCCGGAATGGCATATCAGAATGCAGGCAGCCTTCCAGAAGAGCACTGATAACGCAGTCTCCAAGACAGTGAACTTCTCCAGGGAGGCGACCAAAAAGGACATAGAGGAGGTCTATCTGCTGGCCTACGAATCAGGCTGCAAAGGGGTTACGGTATACCGTGACGGCAGCCGGGAGGAACAGGTCCTTTCATTCGGAAAGGACAACAAGGGTCAGCCGGCAGAGACTCCTGCTGCAGGCAGTGCCCTGCCTGCACCGAGAGCCAGACCTGCTATGACAAGAGGGTTGACCATCAAGATGAAGACAGGATGCGGAAACCTCTATGTCACCATCAACGAGGATGAAAAAGGACTGTGTGAAGTCTTCACACAGATGGGGAAAGCCGGCGGTTGTGCCGCATCCCAATCAGAATCTGTGAGCCGCATGGTTTCACTGGCTCTTCGATCGGGTATTGAAGTCGATTCCGTTCTCAAACAGCTGTCCGGTATCCGGTGTCCTTCACCACTCTGGCAGAACGGGGAAATGGTTCTTTCATGTTCCGACGCTATCGCCAAGGCCCTCAGACAGTACAAGGAGCTCCGGGAGGCGGAAGGACCGGAAGAGATGAAGGTCGTGGAACTTCCTGTATCAGGAAGGAACACCGGCGCCAGCGGGTCCATGGATCTGAGAGCTTCATTGGGCAGCCAGTGTCCCGACTGCGGTGGTTCTCTTGAATATGCTGAAGGATGCGCCACCTGTCACGGCTGCGGTTATTCCAAGTGCAGCTAGAGTAAGTTTCATGTTCCGGAATCTTGTTTTATCCGTTCCGTTTGCCCTTTCAGGATCGCTGATTCCTGAATGATTTTCATTTAATCAAGGGTTTTTGTCACCATCTAAACCACTTCTTCAGGTGATTTGCCCTTGAAACGTGGAACTATCTTTACTGTTGACATTTCCCTTCGGGAGGGTTATGCAGGCCGTGTTTATTGAGGGGGTAATTAATAATGAAAAGGAGGTGACCGCTTTGGCTTTCATCATTACCGAAGAATGTTCCGCATGTGGAGTTTGTGTGGAAGAGTGTCCCGTCGAGGCCATCAGCGAAGGGGAGATCTATGTTATTGACCCTGAGCTCTGTACTGATTGCGGTGCTTGTGAGCCTGTTTGTCCGGTTGAGGCCATTCTCCCGGGAGAATAAAGCCGGTTTTAAAACCACATAAAAAGGCCCCGCCGGTTGGCGGGGCCTTTTTTTATCACGTTGCCGATGACCACCGGCCGGATGGGTCATCATCCTGCTTCGAGATTTATTCCACAGGAGATCATCTCCGCACCGGTCAGCTTCTTTCCCTTTATCAGGTAGTCATCACACGAGGGACAGGTAATGGCAACTTGCTCTTCCTCCTCCGGAAGCAGTTGCGCGCACTCTATCCCGCAGGCGGCACATTTAAGTTCGAATATGGCGTAGCTCATCTGTTTCTCCCTGTTGTCTTATGCGTGCTTCTCGACCATCTTCTTTACTTCGGCGGGATTCGCGCCGATGATCTGCTCCACAACCTTTCCCTCCTTGAAGATCATCAGGGTAGGAATGCTCCGAATGCCGTACTCATTGGGAGTCTTGGATTGATCATCCACATTGATCTTTCCAACCTTGATTTTAGATCCGTAGGTGTCAGCGATCTCCTCCACCACAGGAGCGATCGTCCTGCAAGGCGCACACCATACGGCCCAGAAATCGACCAGGACCGGCCGGTCAGATTTGAGAACCTCATCCTTGAAGTTAGAGTCGGTAAGTTCCATGACGTTCTTGCTTTCAGCCATCTTGACCTCCTTGAAATTTCCTGCGCACAATCCAGTTGTTTCGTTTCGTATTAAGTAATAGTAACCTTCAAAGATGTACCTGTCAATAATATATTTGAATATTAGAATAAAATTATAAGGTTTTCAGCAAAGGCGTAACCATGTCCACCAAACTCATGCCGGTCTCTCGTGAAAAAAGGCGGATTCTCCGTTCTCTGGGATCCCGTAAGATCAGGCATCGCAGAGGGTTGTGTCTCGTTGAGGGGGAAAGGGCTCTCGTTGAAGCGGGCCGCTCCGGATTTCTGGAATACATCGTTTCACGTGAGGATAAACCTGAAAGCACTTTTACCAACGTGGAAACAGAGGCTACCCGGAAAGCACCCGTCTTTCTGGGGGATGAAATTCTTTTCCGGGAGGTGTCTGACGTGGTGAGCCAACAGGGCTGGCTGGGGGTTGCGCGGATCCCGGCCTCACCGGGACTGTCAGAGGCCCTCCATGGGGAGAGAAAGGTCCTCCTCTATTTCGATGCTGTGCGGGATCCCGGGAATGCGGGAGCGCTTATCAGAAGTGCCTGGGCCCTGGGCGCAGCTGGTGTAATCATGGGTCCAGGATCGGTGGATCCCTTTGCCCCCAAAGCGGTTCGCGCTTCCGCAGGAGGCGTGTTTCATCTACCGTGTTACGAAGGGGTGGGGGAGGAGGACCTGAGGTTTCTCAGGGAATCGGGATTTTTTGTGTATCTCGCGGATAAAGGAGGGGCTCCATACAGGAATGTTGATTTCGCTCCTCGCTCCATCCTGGCGGTGGGAAATGAGGGTCAGGGCCTTTCGCCGTGGATTGCCGGCCAGGGTGAAGTGGTATCGGTGCCTATTCAGGATGGCGTCGATTCGCTCAACGTCGTTGTAGCCGGTTCCCTTATCCTGGCTGCCATGCTGGGTGTTTGAATCCAAAATCCAAAATCCAAAAAACTTCACCCACGACCGGTAAAATAGCACTCTATATCTTTAACAGATGATCCCCGATTCAAATTTTCGGCTTTTCCCCGGGATATCAACAAGATGGGGCCAATGTATCACCCTCTCTTTGATGAGCACTTCCTCGTTGTCAATTTTGGATCTTGGATCTTGGATTTTGGATTTAACGTGACTTCACTCCAGTAAGCTCTCGACGATCTTCGCAAGAGCGTCAGCCGATCTTTCGATCAACTCTTTACCTTTTTCCTCGTCGGCTGCTCCCGGGTTACCCCAGACACCTCCCGGCCAGTATTTCTCCGGATCCGGCAGCACCCTGTAAGGCGGTATGGCCGGGTATTCCTCCTGTGGCACTTCACTGACCGAGTCAGGGTGCAGATAGAGCATCCTGGAGGTTTCTATCTCGCCGGCATGGCCGTCACCGGGTGTCCTGAGCAATTCCTGGGCGGTCTCCCTGACCAGGTCCAGGTCACAGGCCACGGCGAGTCTGATGGATGGGTCCTTCCTTACTGCCCTTTCAGCGGATTCCCGCAGTGCGGACATGTGTATTCTGCCGGCATGGCCGGAGAAAAGGATGATACGTTTGAAACCCTGATGAACAAAAGATTCGATCAGGTCATCCACCAGAGAGCGGAGAGTGTCACCGCTGATGGTAATGGTGCCGGGATGATTACGTGTGCTGCTGCACTGGCCGTAGTGGACCGGTGGGGCCACGACAACCTTTGTTCTGGCAGCGGAACGCATTGCGACACCGTAGGCCTGCAGTGTATCGGTGGCAACGGGAAGATGACCGCCATGTTGCTCCACAGTGCCGAAAGGTATGATAACCGGTGTCCCGGCGACGCTCTCATTGCGGATCTCGTCCTTGGTCATCCACATCATCTCCATACTAAAGCCTCCGTGATTGCTCTATTGTGATTATCGCCCCGACATAATACCATGTTT
>QIEJ01000065.1 GCA_003228585.1 Pseudomonadota bacterium | reverse complement strand
CTCCCACAGGTGCTCAGGGATGGTCCCCTCCTTCTCCAGGGCCGCGGGCGAGTAATCCTTGATGAGCTCCCGGTAGCGCTGGATAACCTGTCCGGCTTTCGGTTCCTTTTCCGGAGGTGCGAATGCCTCAAACCGCTCCTGGTCGAAAGCGTTCAGGTAAAGATCCTCGAGGAATCCCCTTTGATCGCTATCGGTTTTGCCTGCCCTGGTGGTTTCTTTTCCGGACAAAGGTTGACTTCCTTCCATTGTGAACCAGCATTGACAGGACCGCAAAAAAGTCCAAGCGGGACTTTTTGCAAAACCATCAACACCACCTGTCAAACTTAACTACTTTAGTAATAATAGCAGAATTCCTGTCCATCGTTCCCTGTTGGTGAATTTAACCGGGTTTGGTCACGAAAATATCACTTAACAAGAACTTCCTCCCCCTCAGCACTGCGCGTTCCCATTGACATAATTCGAAAAACCATGTTAAGGATGTAAGCACTTACTTACATCAATTAGGAAAAATTTATGGCAGAGAAGATCGACACGAGAGAAAAACTACTTGCTGCCACACTGGAATTGATCTCGGAGAAGGGTTATCTCGGGGCGTCCACCAGGGAGATCGCCAGCAAGGCCGGGGTTTCAGAACTGACCCTCTTCAGGAAGTTCGGAAAGAAGGAAACGCTCTTTGAGGAGATGCTCAAATCCCACACCTTCCTTCCACGACTGAAAGAACTGCTCGACTCCGTTGAGGCGCTGCCTTTTGAAACAGTGCTGGAAATTGTCGGAATGAAATTCCTCGAGACCCTCAAGGAGCGCAGGAAACTCGTCAAGATCATGGTCACGGAGATCAACACATACCCCGAGAAGGTCAGGAAAACCTATGTTCAGTTCATTGCAAATACGGGTGATGCGCTTAAAGGGTACCTGCAGAGACATCAGACCGAAGGCCGGCTCCGGCAGGTGGATCTGGATATCGCAGCAATGATGTTTTTGCGGGTCCTGTTCAACTTCTTCCAGACTGAGGAGATCCTGAAAAAGAGGGAGCTGTCGCCGGAAGAGATGAAGGATACGGTCAGGCAGTACGTGGATATCTTCTTGAATGGAATATTGGTTGAGAAAAGTAATCAGTATTCAGAATAAAACCTTGTCTGCGGAGTGCGAAAAGACGCACCGAGGGGTCAGGAACAACAGAGGTCATTGCGAACTGATTGGTTCGTGAAGCAATCTCGAAGATATGAGACTGCCTCGGTCGCAGTTTTTGCTCCCCGGGATTGCCACGTCGTCACGCCGGTCATGCCGCAGGCGTGATGACTCCTCGCAATGACAGCCGTCCTTACTTCGTTCTTTGATCTAAACAAGCAAGAGAGGTAAGCCATGTATCGTCAAATAGTTGCATTTCTGTTGGTTGTGCTTGTGGCGGGCTGGATGGCCAGCCCCGGCCACGCTCTGACCCTCCAGGAGGGGCTGGCCATTATCGCCTCTGAGGGGTGGGAGGTGAAAATAGCCGAGATGCGGGAGGAGGCGGCAGAACAAACCGTATCGCTTTCACGTTCAAAGCTTCTGCCTGAAGTTGGCATCTATGCCGATCACACCTGGCTGGCCTATCAACCCGAAGCTAATTTTGGCATAGGCGCCCAGGCTCCCATTGCGGACAAGGCATCCCTTTCCTACGGGTTTTTCGTCCGTCAGCTCATCTACGATTTTGGGAAAACCGGATCCTCGGTAGACGCGGCCAGATTTTCCGCCCGGTCGAAAAGCCTGAACACATCCCTTGTAAAGAACATGGTCGTGCGTGACTTCCTCCTGAACTTCATCACCCTGCTGGAGTCCGAGAGACTCCTCGATGTGGTCAAAGAGGAAGTAAAGCAGTTTGACGCTCATCTTGCCGACACCAGGGAGATGTACAGCCAGGGCCTGGTGACAATGAGCGACGTTCTTCAGGCGGAGGTTCTCGACTCCGACGCAAGGCAAAGAAGGGTCTCTGCCAGAAACAATCGGGCCCTGCTGGCAGCGAGAATTAACACTCTTCTCCTCAGACCCCTCTCCAGCGAGGTGAAGATCGAGGAGGGAACCATCCCCGAGATCGTGCCTGACACTGATGTTGACAGCGCGTGGAGATCTGCCGAGAGCTCACGCAAGGAACTTAAGGAGATCCGGTTCCGTATTGAGGCGGAAGAGGCCCGGATCAGATCCTTCCGCGCCGGTTCCTATCCCAGGATCTATCTCAACGGCGGTTACGGTTACACAGAGAACCAGTACATGGTCCATGAGGAAAACTGGAACCTCACTGCCGGATTGACCATGAACATCTATTCAGGCGGCGGCACCAGGGCGACGGTGGGCCGGGCAAGCGCAGAGCTTAACTCCCTGCTTCTCGAGGAAGCGCAAATGCGTGATTCAATAAGGCTCGAGGTCGAGAACGCGGTTCTCCTCATGCAAAGCGCCCAGGAACGGTTCGAAGTTACACGCAAGGGAGTCGATCAGGCACGGGAGAACCTGAGGCTCCAGAAGCTCAGGTACGAGGAAGGCGAGGCTGCGGCCACCGAGGTTCAGGATGCTGTGACTCTCATGGCACAGGTGGAACAGAATTACTGGATGGCCCTCTACGGTGTGCAGAAAGGAAAGGCTCTGGTGCTCTATTCCCAGGGGAAGGATCTGGAGGAAGAATACAGCCGGCATAAAAAGCGTTAGCCCCGGGACAATGATGGACTCGCAAAATGGCTTGAAGGAGCTTTTTTGCGAGGTTGCCAGCATTGTGTCCGGGAAACTGGAGGAATAACATGAGCGGCATGAACGAAACGAACGAAAGGAACGCCCCCCCCGAAAATAGAAAGCGGAAAAAGCGCAGGGCGTTTATGATCTTTGGCATCATAGTCACCGTTGGTCTTGTGGCAGGCTACTTCTTCCGTGGTTATACGCGTGTCCATATCAAAACGGACGACGCCTTCGTCGAAGGGGCTATACACATCATCTCACCCAGAGTGCCGGGAACCATTACCACGGTTCACGTCGCCAACAACCAGCGTGTCCGCGCCGGTGATATCCTGGCTGAGTTGGATCAGGATATATATTTCCAGAAGGTGGCGGAATCCGAGGCGGCGGCCCAGACCGTATCCCAAATGCTTATCGGGCTTGAGGCCATGGTCCAGGCCCAGAAGAGCAGGGTTTCCGCTGCCCGGGCGGCGCTGGATGGGGCAAGATCCACCAGAGCCGAACTTGCGGCCATGGTCCAGGTAAGAAAGGCCGAGGTCCGGGTCAGGAAGGCCGCAAGGGATCAGGCCCTGATCGACCTGAAGAGGGCGGAAAATCTGGTCTCCAAGGAGGTCATTTCCAGGGATCGATTCGAAAAAGCGAAGACCGGTTACGATACAGCCGAGGCCTCCCTGGATGCTGCCCTCAACCTGCTCCAGCAGGCCGAGGCAGCCGTCAAGGTCCACAGGAGCTCCATCCAGAAGGCCCGCGCCGCTCTGGCTGCCGAAGAGGCTACCCTGGTGAAAACCGAACAGGCGGTAAAAACCCAGGGTGAGAGGATCAAAAAGCAGAATGCCATATCCGAACAGGCCAGGCTGTACCTCTCCTATACCAGGATCTCCTCGCCGGCGGATGGGTTGGTGACCCGAAAGTCCGTAGAGATCGGCAACCAGCTGAAGGCCGGCCAACCTATCATGACCGTGGTGTCCATGAAGGACGCGTACGTTGTGGCCAACTACAAGGAAACCCGGCTTCACCTCATCAAGCCGGGACAGAGGGTGAAACTGAAGCTGGATGCCTTCCCCGGTAAAAAATTCACCGGAAAGGTGGACAGCATCATGGCCGGCACAGGCGCGGCATTCTCGCTATTCCCTCCGGAGAATGCCAGTGGGAACTACGTCAAGGTCGTCCAGAGAATCCCGGTGAAGATCGTGTTCGATGACCTGGAGGAAGCAGAACCATATCTTCGCGTGGGTATGTCCGTTGTTCCCACGATATTGACGCAAGACTAGGGGAAATTTCAACTTTGACATATGGCAATCCCCTGGGCCGGTGTTTTCGGGCTGAATCGCTCGGTTTCGCAGAAAACCAGCTTCACTTCGCGCTTCACCCGAAAGCCACCGTTTCTTCCCATGGCAATGAAGGTAAACGGATTGAATCATGAATACTGCACCGTTGAAGCATGCGGGATTACGTATGGAACGAGGCGGCCGGAGCAAAGAGGAACGAAGCCTGATTTTGAGAGAACTGGGTGAGAGAGGCTTTGACTGCGGACGACGAGTGCTGTTACTGAAATGACCTATCAACAAAAACAGATAAATAAGTGGGTGGTGGCTTTCACCGTCATGCTCCCGACCCTCATCGAGATCATCGACACTTCCATCGTCAACGTCTCCCTGGACCACATCAGGGGTTCGCTCTCCGCAGGCATCGACGAGGCCACCTGGTCCATCAGTGCCTACCTTCTGTCAAACGCGGTCATCATACCCATGTCCGGATGGTTCAGCCGCCTGTTCGGCAGGAAGAGGTACCAGATCGGTTCCATCGCCATCTTCACAATAAGCTCCATATTGTGCGGCGCTGCCTGGAACCTGCAGAGCCTCATCTTTTTCCGGGTTCTTCAGGGCCTCGGCGGCGGAGGGCTCGTTCCCGTGAGTCAGGCCATACTCCTTGAGGCCTTTCCCCGGAAGGAGCACGGGATGGCCATGGCGATCTTCGGCGTCGGAGCCATGTTCGGCCCCATTCTCGGCCCCATTCTGGGCGGATTCATCACCTACAACTGGTCCTGGAGATGGATCTTCTACATCAATGTCCCCATCGGCCTTGTGTCGATCCTGCTGAGCGTCCTTTTCATCCACGATCCGCCCTATATGAGAAGAAAAAAGATGAAGATCGATTATCTGGGCTTCATCTTCCTTGCCGCCGGGCTCGGGTCTCTCCAGTACCTCCTGGACACCGGTCAGCGGGACGACTGGTTTTCCTCCCCGGTCATTTCAGGGTTAGCCATTGTCTCCTTTGTTGCCCTCGGATTCTTCATTATCAACGAGCGCTATGTGGAACAACCGATCGTCAACCTCAAGCTTCTGACGGACAGGAGTTTCACCAGCGGCAGCATTGTCATGTTCTTCGTTTTCTTCAACCTCTTCGGGAGCATCGTCCTGCTGCCAATCTTCCTCCAGAGCCTGATGGGATACACTTCCCTGCAGGCCGGGCTTGTCCTTGGCCCCGGAGGAATCGCCACCCTGATCACCATGCCCATTGTCGGGAAGCTGGTGTCCATGGTGAACCCGAAACGCATCCTGATAGTGGGAATCCTCATCTGTGCCGGGACCACCTATGCCATGTCCCTTTTTAATCTCCAGACCGATTTCTGGACCTTCGTATGGCCCAGGGTGACCCTGGGCATCGGCATGGGGTTCATTTTTATTCCCCTGACCACCCTGACGCTGTCCCACATCCCCAAGCAGAACATGGGTGAAGCCACATCCATCTACAACATGATCCGGAACCTCGGGGGCAGCTTCGGTATTGCTTTCGCCACTACCATGGTGGCCAGAAGATCACAGTTTCATCAGTCAAGGCTCGTCGAGCACCTGACGCCCTTCGATCCGGCCTACGTCATAACCAAGGCCAAAACCGCCGCTCTCCTGTCCTGGAAGGGGGCAGAGGCCCTTCCGCCGGATGCCGGCATCTACAGGCAGCTGATGTTCCAGGCCAGGATGCTGGGCTTTAACGACACCTTCTTCCTGGTTGCCCTGACCCTGGTTTCGGTCCTCACACTGGTTCTGGTCATGCAGAAGCCTGAACCCCTGGAGGATGTCGGGGGGCATTGAACTTTAAGGTTTGAGGTTTGAGGTTTGAGGTTTGAGGTTTGAGGTTTGAGGTTCCAAATTTCAGATTACGGAGCAATAACCATCGGTTGTCACTGCGCTTTCCTTTGAGACCTCTGCGGCTGGAGAAAAGAGGAACGCCACGGATGAGGAGCAAAAGAGGTTTTCCGGGTTAAATCCCGCCAACGGCGGGACGAAACCGAGCGGTTAAACCCGGGAAACCTCTTTTCATAACGCTCCCGTCCTCTATGTTTTTTCCCCTCACCGACTGGTCTCGACTATCCGAGATTGCCACGTCGGCGCGTGAATA
>QIEJ01000068.1 GCA_003228585.1 Pseudomonadota bacterium | reverse complement strand
TGCAACAGTTCCTCGGCTATCACTCTGAATGGAACCTGGGCAGTCCCGGAGGGTGGGATTACCAGCGTGTTACCCAGATCATCGGCAAAGCGGTGTGGGAGAAGCTCAACCGGATCAAGCCAGTAGGGGTGGATCTGGATTTTGACCACCCATTACTGTATCCGGTTTATGGATTCGTCCAGATGCTGGTTGACGCCCATCGATCCCGGGAAGGGTCCAACTCCGGGTTCATTGCGGTTGTGGCTGAGGAGGAAACGCTTCAGGATGTTACAGAGAATATCAATCTCGCCAATCGGCTCAACAGCATCGAGGGCATCAGCAGCGCCCTCATGGCCCCGCACGAACTGGAGCTTGTCAACGGCAGGGTGTCGTGGCGAGGAAAAGCAGTGTCCATTGCGTTCATGGATTTCAACACGGACGTGCTTTTAGATCTCCACAGGAAACATGGGCTTGATCCTCTGCTGAGGGCAGTACGAGAGAACAGGGTGATCAACCCCCGTGGCACGGGACCGATCAACGTCAAAAGCATGTTCGAAGTGATGACAGGTGAGCACAGAGGAAAATTCCAGGAGGAAACCGTGCGCAGGACCCCGTGGACAAAAAGTTTCCGCCAGAGAAAAACCACCGGTCCCGGGGGAGAGATGATAAACGATCTGATCGAATGGACGCGGAAAAACTGGGACAACCTGGTACTAAAACCCGAGCGCGGCTATTCAGGAATAGGTGTCAGGGTTGGAGGGGTGAACCCGTCCGCCGACGAGGCGGTGGAACTGGCTCTGGTGAAGGGCGATTACATCGTTCAGGAGAAGATCCCTCTGAACCTTTGGGCAGAGGATAATCCGGCAATTGATGTTGAAGATGAGAAAATCCTGATCGAGCGTTATCAGACTGACTTTCGTTGTCTCATGGGCCCATCCGGTCTGTTCGGGTTCCTGGTGCGTTTCGGAGGCGTACCCACCAATGTGGGAAGCGGAGGCGGAGTGCAGCCGATGGCTGTTCTCAGGGACGACATGACAGTGGGTGACGCGGTCAAGAAGATCAACAATGCCGTAATGTCCATGGATTTTTCAGACGTTCTGGAAGTCGTCCAACTGCAGGAGGAGATGGCCCTTGACCACCGGTTTACGTATCTGCTTGGCCCCATAAGAATTGCCCTCCGGCCGCGGGTCATAACTTCAGGGCATCTGGATGCCCTGAAGATCTATGGCAGGGCCATGTGGACCGATTGCCTCATGCTTGAGAAAATGTGGCTTGCCGGCGAGTTGAACGATTTCGTCGAGATGGAGGAAGAGGAATTGGAGATCTCACGCAGCCAGCCGTGGGGCGGTGGGCCGGCCGTGTTCGCCTCCGACGGTCTTTTCAGCTTCGGTGCGCATCCGGAGGAAACATGAGCATCGAGGTCAGATCTGACTGGTGGAAAACCCTGTTCGATGAGATATATCTGCTCACTGACGCGCGATCAGTCTGTGACGACGATCTGACACAAAGAGAAGTAGACTTGATCTGTGAGCTTTTGCCCATGAAACACAGTGACCGCATCCTGGACCTGTGCGGCGGACAGGGCCGTCACAGTCTTGAACTGGCACAAAGGGGCTTTACTGACTGCACGGTGCTGGATTACTCCCAGTTCCTGGTCGACCGGGGAACAGAGTTGGCTGCTGAACGAGGCAGCAGGGTCTGTTTTGTGCAGGGCGATGCCAGGGACACGGGGCTTGCCGGGAAATCCTTTGATAAGGTGCTCATTATGGGCAACTCCCTCGGTTACCTCCCCACCAGTGAGGATGATCTGAGGATTGTGAGCGAAGCTTTCCGGCTTCTGAAACCGGGATCCGGCATTCTCGTTGACACGGCCGATGGTGAGAAAGTCAGGGAGAGCTTGTCTCCGGCGGCCTGGCATGAGGTGGGCAGTACAGTTGTCGTTTGCCGACGCAGAGAGATCCGGGACGATTCGGTGAAGGCAAGAGAGCTTGTCCTGTGTAAGGAGAGGGGTATCCTGCGTGAGCAGACCTACAGTATTCGTCTGTTCAGCACAACGGTCCTGGTAAATCTGCTCGAGAAAGCGGGTTTTTCGGATGTCAAAGCTCAAAATGGGTTTTCCCCCCATGAAAGGGAGGGCGACTACGGGTTTATGAACAGAAGGATCGTGGCGGTGGGAGTCAAGTAGTCCTTTTCAATGGGACATTATTCTGGTATCCAGAAACAATCGCTCAAAAGGGGAGGGCATTCACGAATCATGTTTCTAACTGGAGGAACGTAAATGAAAGGAAACAGAATTATCGGCACGGGAATGGGCCTTCCTGCAAGGGTTGTGACCAACGAGGACATAGCAAAGATTGTTGACACTACGGATGAATGGATTACAAGCCGAACCGGTATAAAGGAAAGGCGCATCGCGGAGGACCACGAGACCACCTCTGATTTCGGTGCCACAGCCGCTAAAAACGCCATGGAGATGGCCCGAATCGGGCCGGAGGAGATTGATCTGATCATCGTGGCGACTTTGTCACCTGACCGGCTTCTTCCTTCGACGTCCTGCCTTGTCCAGGGGAAGATCGGTGCGAAGAACGCTGCCTGTTTCGATCTGGAGGCGGCCTGTTCGGGATTTGTCTACGGCCTTGCCGTGGCCAACGGCATGATGCCGGACATGGGGGTGAAAACAGCCCTGATCATCGGTGCTGAGACCCTCTCCAGGGTTCTTGACTGGACCGATCGAAATACCTGTGTTCTGTTCGCTGACGGGGCAGGGGCCGCTATCCTTCGTCACGATGGTAACCGGGACCGGGGCATACTGTCTACCTATCTGAAGGCTGACGGATCAGCACCTCCGCCATGGCTTACTGTCGAACCGGGAGTGGCTGACCTTAACCCCCTGGGTGACTACGGCAGCAAGGACTTCGCCATTCGGATGGTGGGAAAGGAGGTGTTCAAGTTCGGGGTCCGTGCCCTCCCCGATGCTGTGAACGGAGCTCTTGGGCGAACGGACGGGGTGTCCCTGGAGGATGTGAAACTGATCATTCCCCACCAGGCCAATTTAAGGATCATCGACGCAGCTGCCAAGTCTCTTGACATCCCCAAAGAGAGGTTCTTTATCAATCTGCAGAAATACGGGAACACCTCGGCCGGGACGATTCCCATTGCCCTGGACGATGCCAATCGACAAGGTCTTATCGAAAAAGGAGACATTATCGCCATGGCCGGCTTCGGAGCGGGGTTGACGTGGGCAGGCACAATCGTTCGATGGTGATGTTCGATTGAACAGTACGAAGTACGAGGTTTGAAGTGAGAAGGAAAACGAAAAGGGGGCGTAAGGGGGTTGTGGGTGTCATCGCGAGTTGAACCCGCGCGAAGCGATCTCAGCTTGCTGAGACTGCCGCAGTCGTTTTGCTCCCTGAGATTGCCGCGTCGGCCTCAATCTATCGGCCTCCTCGCAATGACTGCGCATCCTCTTCGTACTTTGCTCTTTGATCTTTGATCTGAATACGACACCTGATCCCTGAAACCTGGACCTGGACTGAAACCAAGCATGTCTCCATTTCATCATAGCTAAAGTATAAAATGGATAGAATCCCTTTTGCTTTCAATTTCCTTGTATTTATCCTGATCCTCGCGGCCTCAGTGACAATGGTCAATGCCCAAACCGGACAGGAATTCCCTGTATCGGTCGTGGTTGTCAGGGAATCCGATCGTTTATATATCAACAGAAGATCCTTCGTCGTTCAGGTCCATGAGGAGTACTTTGTCGGGCAGGTCCCGGATAACCGGAATATGCTCTGGGACAGGACCGTCCAGGAGGTTCGCATTATTGACCGGGCTGGAACGACGCACTTTGCCGAGAGTTTCGATGTCCCCCTTTACAGGACCGGCTTCGAGTACAGATACAGGGTAGAGCCTTATCTTCTGATGGCGGAGAATGGCAGGGGGATTCTCCTTGTCAGGGACGCTTTACCCTCAGCGCCTTCTTCCGGACGGAGTATCAGGATCTTCACCAGACATGAAGAAAAGATAAAGCCGGTTTCCAACTGGTTGACGGTCTCCGGTGATATAGAAGGAATATCTCCTTCTGATGACGGAAGGGTGAGGCTTCCGCCGGGGGACACTATCACGTTCCTGGTATGGACAGGGCACTTCAGTGTTATTGTCCCGGTTCTCGTAGATCTGGCGGGTGTCCGGGTATTGGTTCCGGAGGGGATCCGCAGTTACGCTGTAAAGGCCAGGGAGCCGGTATTCTTCAGGAATCCTGACCCTGTAAACATGTTTATGGAACCCTCGGAGTCCTCCCCGACTATTAAAATCGCAGTCAGTCGGGGAAGCCGTATCGAGTACATGGAGACACTAACGGAAGCGCGTTTCATTGGTGAGAGAAATCTGGAACTCAGGGTTCTGAGTCCATGGCTCCGGGTTCGAGTGGATGGACAGGATGGCTGGGTGAGAGAGGAAAGAGATCTCATCTCAGTGGGACTCCCTCCTGCAGGGTAAACCTGCACATAATCGTGTGCAGGTTGCACACAGGAGTGGGCAATGCAGTCTGTCATCAAAATCAACCTCAAATAAAACGTCATAAATAACAAGGAGTTATCAAAAAGCCAGTCATGGTTCGATATTTGCATATCTTCAGGGAATTCATGGAAAATAAAAGGATTCTCATCGTAGACGACAACGAATTTTTCATCCAGCAGGAGATCTCCTATCTGGATCGGCGCCGGTTTGACATCCAAACGGCCAGGTCCGGTCAGGAAGCCCTTGAAAAAGCCAGATTGTTTCTGCCCGATATCATTCTTCTGGACCAGATCATGCCTGACATGAACGGACCGGAAGTGTGCAGGATGCTCAAAAAAGATTCCCTTACCGAGAACATTCCAGTGATCATAGTCAGTTCGGGGGGGAAGGATTCCTCCAGAAGTGAAGCAACTCTGACCGGATGCGACGGATTGATTTTCAAGCCGATCCGAAAAGATCTGCTGATAACCATGGTCGAAGAACTCCTTGGGATCACAACCCGGCAATGGCAAAGAGCGTCAGTTGATCTGGCCTGCTCCATTTTATCGGAGGATGGACAGATAAGCGCAACTATCCACTCATTGAGCGCAGATGGGGTTTTCGTGGAGATGATCTCTCCTCCCATCCCAGGGGAAATGTTAGGGATCCTTTTCACCATCCCTGAAGGAGGGCGGCAGGTACTGGCCCGGTGCGCAGCGGTCGTTTGGTCCGGAAGGCTTGGTGCGAAGGGCCCTGTGGGGTCCGGTTTGCGCTTTCTTACCATTCACCCGAGTGACAGGGATCATATCGACGAATACGTTAATACCTTGCTGAAAAAGGACGGGTTGGAGATTGATCAGCAAGTGGAAAGTTGAACGGCCTCTAACCTTTGAACTTTGTACTTTGTACTGTGTACTAATTCTGTTTCGCTTCATCCAACTTATGACAGAAGTAACATTTGTATTTGCCTTCAGTCGGGCCGCCCCCTTTCACGACGTGGTCCACGGGAAGGGTGTCCGGTTTGTGGCAGTTCAGACAGCCGGTGAAGTTCTTCCTGTCCGCATGATTCAAGTCTCTTGGCATACGGGGCGTTGTCCCTTCAGGGGCAAGTAAAAAAAAGATGAGGACTGCAGCGCAGGTTGCGATAAAGGCAATGGACTGCCATTTCTTCTTCATGTCTGGTCCTCCTTAACCGCCAACCCCAGAATGGTGTCCACAATGATCGCGAACAACCCCACCAGGATAGCTCCCTCCAGGATGTAAGCGGGATTCTCACTGATCAACCCGGCGATGATGGGCTTGCCCAGACCGCCGGCGCCGATGGTGGCGCCCAGGGTAGCAGTGCCGATGTTGATGACTGTTGAGATACGCACACCGGCCATAATGACCGGGGCAGAGAGGGGCAGTTCAATCTTTGTGAGTACCTGGGCTGGAGTCATTCCCATTCCGGTGGCAGCGTCCAGGACGTCGGACGAGACCGATTCTATACCGGCGATAGTGTTGCGGATGACGGGAAGCAGGCCGTAAAGGAAGAGGGCGATGACTGTGGGCTTGAATCCGAACCCTACCGCTGGAACGGCCAGTGCCAGGACCGCCACCGGTGGAAAGGTCTGGCCTATGGATGCCATGGCGTTGACCGCCGGCAGAAAGTCCCGGCCCCAGCTGCGAGTGACGAAGATACCGGCCAGCAGGCCGATGATAGTGGCAAGTCCGCTGGAGACAGCCACCAGAGCAATGTGTTCTCTCACAAGCTCGGGGAAACTGGCCAATTTGTAGATTACATTGTCCAGGTTTGGGAAGAAAAACCTCATGACCCGGGACCAGGGACCATGTGACCAGGATAATGAATAATCCTGTGAGGATCGTGAGAATTATGAGGTGTCTTTGTTTTTGCCGGGTCATAATTTTCAGTAATCAGTAGACAGTAGGAAACCTTTTTCTGACAGGATCAACAGGATAAGGTTTAAACAATAAGGCTCAGGTTTTGAAAAATCCTGTAAATCCCGTTAATCCTGTCTAAAATCCTTTCTTTGCGTACTTCGCTGTGAATTAACTTTTGCTCCCCCTCACCTCTGTCCTCTCCCGCCAGGGGAGAGGATGTAAACCTGAAACTCCGATTTTCCTCTGCGTCCCTCCGCGTCCTCTGTGGTAAAAACGCCATCCGCACTGGTCGAGTGTGTCGAGCCGCCCGGGCCGCGTCGGTCGCGCCGCACCAGTCGAGAAGGTCGAGCCGCACCGAATCTCAAGCGTCCAATATGTCGCTTAACCTGATCTCCCCCAGCAATTTCCCGTCGGCATCCACCACCGGGGCACTGCGGATACCCTTCTGGACCATCCGTGACAGGG
>QIEJ01000035.1 GCA_003228585.1 Pseudomonadota bacterium | reverse complement strand
GGATCTTTCCCACCGATTGGGCCGCATCCGTGTGGAAGGGTATCCCATGTTCCCTTGTGATCCTCGAGATCTCCTCGATGGGCTCTATGGTCCCCACCTCGTTGTTAGCGTGCATGACCGAAACCAGGATGGTCTCTTTCCTGATCTGTTTCCTGATGTCGTCCGGGTCAACCATTCCATGTCTGTCCACAGGGACGATGGATGCTTTTGCGCCCAGCCTTTCAAGGAACCGGACAGGTTCGATAACCGCCGGATGTTCAACCGCAGTAGTGATAATATGCTTTTTACCCCCCTTGCAGGCAAAGAAGATCCCCTTGATGGCGTGATTGTTGCTCTCGCTCCCCCCGCTTGTGAAGACGATCTCCCCGGGCGCGCAGCCGATCAGGGACGCAACCTGTCCCCTGGCTTTTTCCAGGGCAGCCCTGGCCGGAGCTCCAGCGAAATGAAGCGAAGAGGGATTCCCGTAGTGGTCTGTCAGGTAAGGGAGCATCGCTTCGGCCACTTCCGGGGCTATGGGGGTGCTGGCATTGTAGTCGAGGTAGATTTCGTTTGTCATTTTCCCTCCGAAAATTCTCCTGAGTTTGACACAGGTTCGAACATAACCCGTTATTCAACAAATCAACGGAATATGCAAACAGGAAGCGGCGGGGGAAGCGTAGGAGGGAGTTCATTTCTCACGCCCGTTCCCTTCCACCTACGCTAAAGCTTCGGCGGACAGGCCGGTCACTCAAGCCGCAAAGGACGCCAAGAGTGCTCCCGGGGATCCGAAGCGCGTGTTCTTAAAGGAAATTGTATCCCCCTCACCAAACCTCTCCCATAGGAGAGGGATTTCCCTGAAATCCGCTGTTGAGTCTTTGCTGACAGGGTCCAAAGTTCACTTTTGTCCCCGCCAGCAAGGCTCAACCGGCTTTGGTGAGGGGTCTGCGCTCTTCTTTGCGAGCTTGGCGGCTTTAGTGAGTCATCACGCCGACGGCATGATATGTGTGACGAACGAGCGTGAGACAGGATCTTTTTGAAACCCTGTGCAACCTGCTTGCCACGACGTAGCCTCTTGTCACCCATAGCCTTGGCGAAGGGTGATGGCGAAGGCGGGTGGAGTGACCTTTTATCGGTCACACAGTGGTAAATCAGCTTTTGCGGAGAACTTCATGAACCAGTATGGGTGATCCTGTACCTGAATGAGCCCGGGTCGAGCCAGTCCAGAGGTTTCCCCCCTATTTCGGCGTAGGGGTACATGAGGTAGTTCACCGGTCCGCCGCGCTGCGGCGGGTTCAGCGTCAGGTCCCGGCCCTCTCCGAGCTTCACCCGATAGGGGTCCACCCCGCCCCAGAAGTACTCCCGGTACTCGGCTGTCTTCGGATCCCGGATAGCAAGATTTTCCTTCAGCATCATCTTCAGGACGTCGGCAGGGTCCACGACGACCCATCCATATCCCGGCAGGTAATACTCGGCCCAGCAGTGCTGCCACTTTGTGATGTCGGTCGTACCGCCCTTTCCAAGGCGGATCCCGAATACCTCCCGGGAGGGTATTCCGGCAGCGCGCGCCAGGGCGACGAATACCGAAGAGATGTCGGCGCATTTGCCCCCCCGGGAGCTCAGCAGCGAACAGACATCCCCCGAACCGCACCCGCGGGTGTCCGGGTCGCGGTACATGTTCAGACAGATCCAGTCGTATATGGCCCTGGCCTTGTCTTTCACCCCGGATCTCCCTGCGGTAATGCTGTCTGCCAGCTCTTTGACCTCGCCGTCGGTGGGGCCGAGCCGGGTTGGCCGAAGGTACCGGGCGTAGTCGGCCCGGTCCCAGGGCGCCTCATCGGGCGGCAGGTTTTTCGTGAGCCTCTCCTCGCGGTCCACCGTGAAGGAGATTGTCAGTTTCCTGTTTTTCGAAGATTCCTTCCAGCGGGTGTAGAGCATCGGCGTCCCGAACTCCCGGTCGGTGTATACAGCCGACTCGGCGAAGTCGCCGTAAATCCTGATGTCCGTGATCAACTGATTACCGTCCGACACGGGGTAGGGGATCCAGAGTTCGGCCGCCTTCCCGGAACCGTGTGAGGAGAGGTCAAACTCCATGGTGACTGTGCCGGATGACGAACCTGCTGAAACGACAACCGGGACAAGACCGAGGAAAAAAGCCAGGACAAACAGGGTAAGCTTTCTCATGGCGCTCCTCCTTGCGATAGACGAACGGGGATGCTTGCGTGCTGGATCTTGCGAAGGAGGATAGCATGAAGAATAGACAGAATCAATAACTGAAATAGACAAGCAAGATGGACATGGGTGTCGGTTGGACCGCAAGTTGGTTTTCCGCTTGACCCCGTATCATAGTACGGGGTTTATAATTATTACATGGACTCTCACAAAAAAGAAAACCGTGAACAGACAAACAATGAAAAGCTCCAGTTGAAGATAGGCGGTCTGCACTGTTCGTTCTGCGTGAACAGCCTGACGAAGGCGTGCAATCAATTGCCCGGGATAAAGGATGTCAAGGTGAGCCTGGCCCACGAGGAGATCCTTGTTCAGTATGACCCATCCAGGGTTGCCGAGACCGGAATCAGGGACACCATCGGCCAACTCGGGTTTTCCATCAGGGATGCTGGCAGAACCAGGACGTTTGAGGAGGAAGAGGCGGATATTAAAAGAGAGAAACGCAGGCTGCTGCTGACGGCGTCAATAGCCGTTGTGGCTGCCGTCCTGATGGCCGCCATGTGGACCGGCTTCAGGCAGCCGTGGTTCAAATGGGCCATGATGACCCTCGCCCTGGTGACGGTCTTCGGCCCGGGAGGTTATATCATCAGGATGGCCTTCCAGTCACTGCGCCGGGGCATTCTCAATCAGCACGTGTTGATGGAGTTCGCGGCTTTTGCGGGTCTGGCGGGCGGCTTCACCGGATTCTTCGTTAAGGGGTTTCCTATAAAGGATTTCTTCGGCGTTGCTGTGTTCGTTACGGCCTACCATATCCTGTCGGGCTACGTTTCCCTTCTCGTGCGCACCCGTGCCTCCCAGTCCGTCCGCAGGCTCCTCGCTCTCCAGCCGCCCGCGGCCAGGGTCGTCCGCGACGGGGTTGAGCAGGAGGTGCCCATCGAAGAGGTCGGAAGGGGCGAAACAGTCAGAATCCGCCCGGGCGATCAGATCCCCCTGGACGGTGAAGTCGTTGAAGGGACTTCCAGTGTGGATGAGAGCCTGGTGACCGGTGAATCGCTGCCTGTGGAAAAGGGGCCGGGTGACGAAGTCGTCGGAGGCTCCATGAACTTTTACGGCAGCATGCTCATCGAGGTCACCCGCGTGGGTGAGGAGACCTTTTTAAAGCAGGTGGCTCGGCACATCGAAGAAGCGAGGGCGCTCAAGCCCGGGATCATCCTCCTGGTGGAAAGGGTGCTCCAATATTTCGCTCCAGGCGTTCTCGTTTTCGCGGCATTGGGTTTCCTCACCTGGACACTTGGGGCCTTTCTGATAACCGGACAGATGGATGTTGGCAGGGCCGTATTCGCGTCCATGGCGGTGCTCGTCATGGGTTATCCCTGCGCACTGGGCATGGCGACCCCGCTGGCAATGATCCGCGGCGGCGGCATGGCGGCCCAAAAGGGTATTCTGATGCGCTCGGGAGCGGCATTCCAGGCCCTGAAAGATATCAGTAAAGTGGTCTTTGACAAGACCGGCACGCTCACCCACGGCAGGCCGGAGGTGGTTGATGTCGTTTCCCTCAACGGGATGGAGACTGGCCGGATGCTGGAAATGGCCGCGGCGGTGGAGAGTGCGTCAGAGCATCCCCTGGCCAGGGCTATCGTCGAGCACGTTGAGGCCTCGGGCCTGTATCTCTCCGGCCAGAGCGGATTCGAGGCGACACCGGGGATGGGCGCGTCCGCGAGCGTCGACGGCCGGGTTGTGCGGGTCGGCACGCTGGACTTTCTCAGGGAATCCGGTGTGATGATCCCAGTCGGCATGGACGGGGCCGGGGAACTGGAGAAATCAGGGAAAACGGTTGTCTTCGTCTCGGCTGATGAAGAACTCATGGGGCTGATTGCCCTGGCCGACACACTGAAGGAGGATGCGAAAGAGACCGTGGACAGGCTCAGGGCAATGGGCATAGAGCCTGTCATGATCACCGGGGACAACCAGGGAACGGCCCAGGCCGTGGCGGCCCAGGCCGGAATCACCGAAGTGATGGCCCGGGTCCTTCCCGACAGGAAGGCTGAACGGATAAGGGAGCTTCAGGCGACAGGAAATCGCGTGGCCATGGTGGGTGACGGCATCAACGACGCTCCCGCCCTCATGCAGGCGGACGTGGGTATCGCCGTCGGAGCGGGGACAGATATCGCCATTGAGTCGGCCGACGTGATCCTCGTCGGCGAGAGGCTGGGCGCCATCATCGACGCATATGATATCGGGGTCAACTCCTACAGGAAGACCGTCCAGAACCTCGTCATCGCCTTTTCCTTCAACGGCGTCGGCATACCCCTGGCCGCTTCGGGCCTTCTGCATCCCGTGTGGGCGATGATAGCCATGGCCGCGAGCGTGACGGTTGTGCTCGCCAACTCATTCGGCGGCCGGTTGCTCAGCAAGCGGATGCCGCGGCAGATTCAAACGGAACAGGAGGTTCTCCTTTCCGTACCCGACATCCACTGCGAAGGGTGCGTGACCACGATCCGTGACAGAATAAATGCGGAACTCGGACCGGCACAGATCACGGCGGATCTCTCCAACAACCTGGTCAGGGTAAGTTTCACTGACGGGGGCATTTCGCCCGAATCAGTGGCAAGGACAGTGGGGCAGGCCGGTTTCAGGGCCGTGGAGGTGAAGCATGTTCAGCAGTGAAAGCCTCCAGATGCTGTCCAATATTTCCCTTGCGGGGTTCGCCCTCGTCTTTATCATCGGGCTTGTGATGGCCTTTAATCCGCGGTCGGTCACTGTTATCCCCGTTATAGTAGGCTACCTGGTCGGCCCCCGGAAAGAGGAAAAGGAGCCGTCGGCATGGACCAGGGCTCTGGCCTTCGTGCTGGGCATGACGGCCGCGGATGTCGCACTGGGCGTCCTCTTTGCCTATGTCGGTGCCAGGGTGGGAAGCATCTTCGGCCAGCGTTGGGAAGTGGTGATCGGGATCATTCTCATTTTCCTGGGGCTCAGGTGGCTGGGTGTCCTGCGCTTTCGGACGGTAGGGCTGCCGATGAAGACGAAAAAGGCCAACAGCTTTATCGGGGCTTTTTTCCTCGGGGTACCCTTCTCCATGTCCTTCTGCCCCTTTTGCACGCCGATTCTCCTGACTATCCTGACGATAGCCGCAGCCACCGGGAAGATATGGTATAGTGCAATTATCATGCTGTTCTTCTCCCTGGGAAGGGGGTTGCCCTTGCTTGCCGCCGGAGTTTCTGTAAATCTCTTCAAGAAAATGAATGTTTTCCAGAAATACGTACCCGCGTTTGAAAAGGCCGGAGGAGTGATACTGATTGCCGCGGGTCTTTATTACCTTTTCAGTTTCAGCAGATACCTGACCGTTCTGTGAAGAAACTGAAATGGTGGAGGTGGGTCCATGAAGCCGCTGACTATCGGGCAGGTGGCAAAGCTAGCGGGCGTGGGGGTCGAGACGATGAGGTTCTACGAGCGCAACGGTCTTATTGACGAGCCGCCCCGCAACGAGGTGGGCTACCGTCAGTACCCGGAGGACACACCGTTGAGGGTCCGCTTCATCCGGCACGCCAAGGACCTGGGGTTTTCCCTCAAAGAGATCCATGGCCTGCTGTCTCTGAAAACGGGACCTGACACGACGTGCGGGGACGTCAGGCGCGTTGCCAGGATGAAGTTGGAGGATATCGAGGCCAGGATCTTCGCCATGGAGAAGATGAGAACGGCCCTGTCGAAACTGGTGGACGCCTGTGCAGGTGACGGTCCAGTGGGTCAATGCCCTATCCTGGACGCTTTGGAGCCGGACTGGGATATGAAAAATCCGCGTCCGGAGTGAAAAAGGAGGTATGGTCAATGACTGAGAGGAAGATATTCATCGCTGCCCTGGCACTGTTTTTTCTGATCAGTCCTTTTCTGCCCGCAGCGGCATATTCCCGGGTCCTTTCCGTTACGGTGTCAGTGGACGGCATGGCCTGCCCGTTCTGCGCCTACGGTGTGGAGAAGAAGCTTAAAAAAGTGGATGGGGTCGGGTCCATCTCCGTGGACCTGGAATCGGGAAAGGCAACGGTAACCGCGGCTGAGGATGGTTCCATCGATCTTCCAGGCGTGCCTGTGGCCGTCAGAAAATCCGGCTTTACACCGGGCCCGATCCTGGCAACCACCATCGGGACAATAGAGAGGACCGATGCCGATGGGTTCACCCTGGTCCCCAGGGATGCTGGAGAGAGTTTCACGCTCATTGCCGGGGGGGAAATTGTCCGCGAGGCACTGGTGTCATCCGCCGAGTCAGGCGGCCAGGTGAA
>QIEJ01000268.1 GCA_003228585.1 Pseudomonadota bacterium | reverse complement strand
CTTGCCCTCCGGCGGGACTCATCCAACCCGAACACAGCCGGATAGGTTATTTTGCTCCTGGCCTTGTCGCTCCCCTGGTCCTTGCCCATTTCCTCTGTGGTCGCCGTCATATCCAGGATATCGTCCACTACCTGGAACGCCAATCCCAGCTTTTCCCCATATCGTCTCAGGGCCCTGAGCTCCCAATCCTCCGCTCCGCCCGCCAGGGCTCCGAGAAGAACCGAACACCGGATCATGGCACCCGTCTTGTGAGTATGAATATATTCCACAGTCGGCTGGGTCGGAACCTGCCCCTCGCTGTCCGTGTCCACCTGTTGCCCTCCGACCATTCCCTTCCAGCCGGCCGCATGCCCCAATGTGCTGATCATCCTCATCCTCACTTCAGGGCTCACCGGTTTTCCCATTTCCGGATCCGAAAGAACCTCAAAAGCCATTGTCAACAGAGCGTCACCGGCGAGGATAGCTGTACCCTCATCGTATGCCCGATGGCAGGTGGGTTTTCCTCTCCGAAAGTCGTCATCATCCATTGCGGGAAGATCGTCATGGATAAGGGAGTATGTATGGACCAGCTCTACAGCGCATGCTGCGAAAATGCTCGAGTCGGGACCGGCACCAACACAGGACGCTGATCCCAGAACAAGGATCGGACGTATCCTCTTGCCTCCGGCAAAGAGGCTGTGCCGCATGGCCGCGATGAGGCGTGAAGGATAAGTGCCCTCAGGGGGCATGATCTGCTCGAGGGCCTTGTCAACCTGTTCGCGATAGTCCTCCAGAAATTCCGGCATCAGTCTTCCCGGCCTTCCTCGAAGGGCTCTGTCTTGACGGTCCCCGAGGTATCCTTCGTGAGGATTTCAACCTTTTGTTGGGCCTCATCGAGCATCCCTGAAAGTCTCTTGAGTTTCCCGGCACCCTTTTCAAAGAGGTCCAGCGACTCCTCCAGGGTTGTGTCGCCACTTTCAAGACGGGCAACAATTGCCTCCAGCTCGGTCAGGCCCTCCTCGAACTTTTCACCTTTCTTACTGGATTTCGTCACCATCGATCTCCATTTTCAGAAAAAAATTCCCTGAATATAATCGTGAACAATACCATGAAATTATTGATACGCAAACGCTCTGAAATTTTTTGCTCCAGGAATTAGGGGCAATTGAACTGTTTGACTGGTTACTGATCACCACTATTTCCTGAGATTGCCACGTCGCTCTCGACACCCTCGATGCGCCTCGCAATGACATCGTTTTATCCTCCTGTCTCCTGTCTACTGCCTTCAAGCCGCATTGACACCCCCCGGGCATGCGGTTAGAATCCGCCCCATGCCCGAGCCCCTCTTTTTCCTGATCTTCCCGGCTATCGGTGCCCTGGTTGGTTGGGTGACCAATCGTCTTGCCATCCTGATGCTTTTTCGACCAAGACAGCCGGTAAACATTATGGGAGTCAGAATACAGGGATTGATTCCCAAAAGGCACAACGAAATGGCTCATCGCATCGCCGAGACCGTTGAACGGGAACTTCTGACCTCAGAGGACCTGGGCAAAGCCATGGGAGGTGTCCAGTGGGAAGGCGAGATCCGTTCAACTCTCAACAATCTTCTTCATAAGAAGGGACCCGGGATAATCATCGGCAGGATCCCCGGTATCGCCAGGGCCTGGGAAGCGGTGATCCTTCCACAGATCCTCGAGGTCCTGACGCCTGAGATAAACCGGATCATCGGCCGCTATCAGGACAACTTTATCGACAAACTGAGGCATTCCGTGGATATCAGCCAGATTGTGGCCGAAAGGATCGTCCAGTTCGAGACGGAGGCCCTCGAGGGCCTCGTCTTCACCCTGGCCAAAAGGGAATTTAAACACATCGAGCTTATCGGTGCACTGACAGGAGCGATCATAGGGGTGGTTCAGGGCTTTATCGTCCTGATGTTGGGATGAGGGTTTTGATCCAAGATCCAAGATCCAAAAAGTCAGTAGAAATTCATTTTGACAGGATTGACAGGATTGTTTCAGAGATTATGGCGCAGGGTGTTTCGCTTGTCATTGCGAGCCGCTTGGTTGGCGAAGCAATCCCGGCTGGTTGAGACTGCTTCGGTCGCTGTGCTTCATGAGATTGCCACGTCGGCCACAGTTTTCAGGCCTCCTCGCAATGACAAACGCTTGTTTTGGATTCGGATTTTCCGCACAGGACGAGAGGGGCGAGCCGCACTGTCCCATGGATCCTTTAATCTGGACTAAGGTCCATGGGACACACCCTTGACAGACAACACAGATAGACATATTGTTTCCGTTCACAAAATCCAGACAAGGCGGGATGGTACCGCGGGCATCAAACTCCCGTCCCCAAGGGGTCGGGAGTTTTTCCTTATCCGGAGGAAAATACAATGGGTTCCGACAAACCCAAAGGCTACAAGGATACTCTCAATCTTCCCATGACGGATTTCCCCATGCGTGGGAACCTGCCGGTGAGAGAACCGGAGCGGCTTGAAAAGTGGGAAAAACAGAACCTGTACCAGCGAATTCTCGATTCCCGTAAGGATCGCAGGACATACACTCTCCACGACGGTCCTCCCTACGCCAACGGCCGCATTCATATGGGAACCGCCCTCAACAAGATCCTCAAGGACTTTGTCGTTAAATCCAAGTGGATGTCGGGTCAATACTCCCATTACGTTCCCGGCTGGGATTGTCATGGCCTGCCCATCGAGCACAAGGTGGACTCGGACCTGAAGGCCCGTGAAAAGGGACTTTCCGCAATTGTGATCCGGAAAGCCTGCCGGGAATACGCGAGTAAATTCATCGATATTCAACGCGATGAATTCCGCCGGCTCGGGATCTTCGGTGACTGGGAGAATCCATATCTGACCATGGCCTATTCCTACGAGGCCCGTATTACGAGAGAATTCGGGGCTTTCGTGGGCAACGGATCGGTCTACAAAAAGAAAAAACCGGTTTACTGGTGTGCCTCCTGCGGGACAGCCCTGGCAGAGGCGGAGGTTGAATATCACGATCACACATCCCCATCCGTCTACGTAAGCTTTCCCTTCACGGATGATCCGGGTAAGAGAATTCCGGAACTGACCGGAATACCCACCGCTGTCGCTATCTGGACCACCACTCCATGGACAATTCCCGCCAACCTGGCTATAGCCCTGCACCCTGACCTCACCTATGTCGCCATGCGGTCCAATGGCGGGGCCATCATAGCAGCTGAGGACCTGGCCTCTCACCTGGCGTCGGCAATGGAGGCAGGCGAACCGGATATCATCGCCCGATTCCCGGGAAAGGTCCTCGAGGGCTTCAGGACAAAGCATCCTCTCTATGATCGGAAATCACTCATTGTCCTGGCGGATTATGTCACCCTGGAGGCGGGCACAGGTTGTGTTCACACCGCCCCCGGTCATGGACAGGATGACTATGAGACCGGCCTGAAATACGATCTGGAAATTTATGCTCCAGTTGACGATGAAGGAAGGTTCACAAACGATGTTGAGTTCTTCGCCGGGCAGTTCGTTTTCGATGCCAACCAGGACATCATCAGCAAGCTCGCTGAAAGGGGCGCACTGCTCGCAAAGGCAAAAGTTGACCACAGCTATCCTCACTGCTGGCGCTGTAAATCACCGATCATCTTCAGGGCCACTGAGCAATGGTTCATCTCCATGGCGCACGATCAGTTGCGTTCCAGAAGCCTGGACGCCATTAACAGTGTCCAGTGGATCCCCTCCTGGGGCCAGAAGAGAATCTACCAGATGATCGAGAACAGGCCCGACTGGTGTATTTCCCGCCAGCGATCCTGGGGCTCTCCCATCACCATTTTCTACTGCCTTGACTGTGACGAGACCCTCATGACCAGGGAGATATGCGAGCATGTTGCGGATCTGATGGAAAAAAACGGCGCCGATATCTGGTTTACCGAACCCGCAGAGGATCTGCTGCCTGATGGAACAAACTGTCCCTCGTGCGGTGGAGGAGCGTTCCGCAAGGACATGAATATTCTCGACGTATGGTTTGACTCAGGAGTGAGCCATGCTGCGGTGCTGGAGGATCGTGAGGACCTGCCGTGGCCCGCCGACATGTACCTTGAGGGATCCGATCAGCATCGAGGGTGGTTTCACAGCAGCCTGCTGGCATCGGTAGGCGCTCGCGGAAAACCGCCATACAGAGAGGTTCTGACCCACGGGTATGTGGTGGACGGTAAAGGGAAGAAAATGTCCAAATCCATGGGTAATGTCATCTCACCGCAGGATATCATCAAAAAATACGGTGCCGAGGTCATTCGCCTGTGGGTGGCTGCCGAAGATTACCGGGATGACATCCGCATATCCCAGGAGATTCTCCAGCGTCTTTCCGAAGCCTATCGGCGTATCCGGAATACCTGCAGGTACCTGTTGGGCAACCTGGCCGATTTTGACCCGGCCAGAGACAGCGTCCCTTTCGAACAGATGGACGAACTGGATCGCTGGGCCCTGTTGAGATTGTCCCAGGTGACGGATCGCATCGTCAACGCATACGGCACATATCAGTACCATATCATCTTCCATACTCTTCACAACTTCTGCGTGGTGGACCTTTCCAATTTCTACCTGGACGTTCTCAAGGACAGGATGTACGCATCTTCCTCAGGCAGTTCCAGCAGGCGCTCTGGACAGACGGTTTTCCTGAAGCTCACCGAAGGCATCGTCCGCCTTATGGCGCCTATTCTATCCTTCACAGCGGAGGAAGTGTGGGAAAACCTCCCTGGCGAGAGGCCTGGCAGCGTGTTTCTGGATGAGTTCCCCGATGTGGAGGATCAGTGGCAGGACCCTGAGCTCGAGAGACGGTACGGGGAGCTGCTCAAGATCCGGGAAGTGGTCACAAAGGCTCTGGAGGAGGAACGTCAGCAGAAAAAGATCGGCAACTCCCTGGAGGCATCACTGAAGCTGCACGTCAGGGGAGACACGCTGTCATCCTTCCTGCACAGCTTCGGTGAGAACCTTGCTGATCTCTTCATTGTCTCTTCGGTGGCCATTGAAACTGTCGAAGAGGTTCCATCTCATCTCCAGCTGGACGAAGCGGTGGCAGGATTTGGCGTGGAGGTCCTGCCTGCAGAGGGCGGGAAGTGCGAGCGTTGCTGGAAATACAGGCCCGAGGTGGGAACTCACTCCGATCATCCCGGAATCTGTTCACGCTGCCGTGTGGCGATCGAGGAATAACCCGTGCTGGATTTTTATCTCTTTATCCTGATCCTGACTGCTGATCGTGTAACGAAGGTTCTGGTGCCTAATTTTATGGATCTTTACGAATCCATACCCGTGATCCCGTCATTTATTCACCTGACCTACGTCCGGAACCCGGGCGGGGCTTTTGGTATCCTGGCCGGTTGGGACAGTCACCTGAGAAGGATCTTCTTCATCCTGGCCTCACTTGGAGCTCTGACGCTTCTCCTTCATCTGTACCGGCATGCCGTGCGCAGCGGCTCCCGTCCGGTTCGCCTTGCGATAGCCGCCATTAGCGCCGGCGCGCTGGGGAATCTCTATGACAGAGTTTTTTCGGGAGGAGTTGTGGACTTTATCGATGTTTTCGTCGGGCCTTATCACTGGCCTTCCTTCAATGTGGCTGATTCGGCGATATCCGTTGGCGCAGTGACACTGTTGTTCCTGTTTCTGACTGGACATATCGACGATTCCACCAGCCGGGATTGAGACATGTTTCCTGAAGTCTTTCAGATCGGTCCCATAAGCCTTCATACATACGGTCTCATGGTGGCCCTGGGGATATTGTGTGGGGTTGCCCTTTCGGAATTTCTGTGGCGCCGCCATGGGGGTGAGCCGGGGAAGATCGTTGACCTTTCTTTTATGGTTGTCCTGTCAGGGCTTATCGGCGCGAGGATCGTGTTCGTCCTTGTCAATCTTGATTACTACCGGGGCAATCCACTGGAAATATTCATGATCTGGAAGGGCGGCCTGGTCTTCTTCGGGGCCCTGGTCGGCGGAGCCCTGGGCCTCATCACTGCCGTTCGTCTTTACAGACTGCCCTTCCGGGCGACCGTGGACGTCGCAGCTCCCGGATTGGCCCTCGGCCATACGCTGGGCAGGCTGGGATGCTTCTCGGCCGGCTGCTGCTTTGGCGAACCCACAACGGCATGGTGGGCCGTCACTTTCACAGACCCAAGGTGCCTGGCCACAGATGTGCTGAACACACCGGTCCACCCAACCCAGCTCTACTCCGTCTTCGGCCTCTTGACCCTGACTGTCTTTCTTGTGTGGAAACAGTCGAGAAAGCGCTTTGACGGGCAGATTTTCGCTTTGTATATAGGGATATACAGCGTTTTCCGGTTTGTCGTGGAGTTTTTCCGGGGCGATTATCGAGGCGGAATACGGATCGCAGGCACATTCTTTTCAACCAGTCAGATCTTTGCCCTGGCCCTGTTGCCGGTCGCTGTGTTTATTTATATCTATTGTTCGCGCAAAGAAGTAGTCAGCAG
>QIEJ01000095.1 GCA_003228585.1 Pseudomonadota bacterium | reverse complement strand
CTTTCCTTCACCAGCATGTCCGATCTTCCAAAGATCGCGTCCGCTGCCAAGGAGAAGGGTATGTCGGTTTACGACGGCGATGCGCTTAAGACCCATGTGGTGTTCCTGCTTGAGGACAGCCCGTCTGTATATGGCCTGCCCGCCAAGCCTGCCATCCCGACGCCGACATTCCTGTGGCGTACCGTCATGAAACCGGTGGGCGCCATTGCGATTCTGGCCGGGATAGTCGCACTGCTGGCTCACTACGTGACCGTTGGCCCCAAGGAGGCCGAGGAGGAAGGAGGTGACAGCGATGTCTCATCACCTTATTAAACGCTTAACCTCTGGAGAGCGGGTCTTCCACTGGGTTAACATGATTTCCTTCATCACTCTCGCGCTGACCGGTTTGGGGTTGTACGCCAAATCCTTCTTCTGGCTGACTAATGTCTTCGGCGGAGTTGATCTGTCGAGGACCATTCATCATTATGTGGGCCTCGTTTTCATTGTGACCACGTTGGCCCTGTTTGCTCAATGGATGAAGGATTACACAGCCCCGGGCGAGGACACTCTCGGGTCGACCATCAGCAGTTACCTGGACCCCGATTTCAAAGGCCCACCCGCGGGGAAATTCAACGCTGGTCAGAAGCTCTTCGGCTATATCGCATTTTTATTCGGGGTCGTAATGGCAGGCACAGGGGTGGCCATGTGGTTCCCATTCACCCTTGGTAGAGGCCTCCAGCAGTGGATGTACTTCCTGCACAACTTCGCATTCATCGTGTTCGGCGGCATTTTGCTGATCCACATCTATCTGGGAACGATTGGTGTTCCTGGAACCTGGCGAGCCATGTCCAGGGGCACTGTCACCAAGGAGTGGGCCAGGAAGAATCATGGCGCATGGGACGGCGAAGAAGCCTGAACTTCCAACATTCAGAAGTAAGACGAAAGGGGCTCCGGCAGGAGCCCCTTTTCCATGTTTGGGGTTCAGGCTTCAGTACCTGGACCTGGTAGTCTAGAAAGCAGCGACCTTACTTCTACTTCTACTGATACTGGGACGGTGACACCCAACCCCTTGACATCCTCGCCTCTCTATCGGACTATCTGGTCTTGCTCGGGAACTATCCCCAAACCATATTGAAGGATGACAGATGCCCTCTGGGAGCAGCAAAAAGGCCCTTCTGAAACACCTTCCCAAGGTGGACCAGGTCCTGGCTCACTCTGAGGTGCAGGGGCTTTTCGCCTCTGTTCCTCAATTGACCGTAAAGAGGGCTGTCAGGGATGAGATCAGCCATCTTCGGGAAAGGGTTATGGCCTGTCAGATCGATGATGAGAAAAAACTGGCAGTGGATGTGGCCGCGGATGGTGCTGTGAGGCGTGCCAGGGAACTGAACAAACCTCGCCTGAGAAAGGTCATCAATGCCACCGGCGTTGTTTTGCATACCAACCTGGGCCGCAGCCCTTTGCCGGAAGAAGCCATCCGCCAGATAGCCCTGGCCGCATCCGGTTACTCCAACCTGGAGTACGATGTAAGCTCCGGAAAAAGAGGTTCCAGGGACGATCTTGTCGAAGAGTTGTTGTGCGGCCTGACCGGGGCCGAGGCGGCCACGGTTGTCAATAACAATGCGGCTGCGGTGATGCTGGTCCTTAACACTTTAGCCATGAACCGGGGGGTTGTCGTCTCCCGGGGGGAACTGGTGGAGATCGGCGGTTCATTCCGCATCCCGGACGTCATGTCCGCCAGCGGCTCACGCCTGGTTGAGGTGGGGACAACCAACCGGACACGCCTTGAGGATTACCGCAGAGCCATGGGTGGGGACATCGGACTCCTTCTCAAGGTGCACACAAGTAATTACCGGATTGTGGGGTTTTCCGAGGAAGCGTCCATCGACGAACTGGTCTCCCTTGGTGTGGAGGGGGGGGTCCCTGTGATGGTGGATCTGGGCAGTGGGTGCATTGTCGACATGAGAGATCTCGGCCTGTCCCATCACGAACCCACAGTGGGCGAGATCCTCAAGGGCGGCGCCGACGTGGTGACATTCAGTGGCGACAAGCTCCTCGGTGGCCCTCAGGCCGGCATCGTCCTGGGTAAATCCCACTACATAGAACAGATACGGACCAATCCCATGAAGAGGGCCCTCAGGGTTGGTAAACTGACGCTGGCTGCTCTCGAGGCGGTTCTCAAAACCTATATGGATCCGGCAACCGCCATCAGGAACCTGCCAACACTGAGCATGATTGCCGCTGACAAAAGTTCCATTTCCCAGCGGGCCCGGCGATTTGCCGGCCGGCTGAAGGATCTTCCTGCGAAGGTGTCCTTTGTCACCTCTTCATCCAGGGTGGGAGGCGGTTCCCTCCCCCTGGCGGAAATACCCACAGTCCTTATCGCTTTGAAGGCTGACGGGGTTTCCGCACAGATCCTGGAGGGGAGACTGAGGGAGCAGGATCCGCCGGTTGTCGGACGGATCGTGGACGATCGGCTGTGCCTCGATCTGAGGACCGTTTCATCAGCCGAGTTAAAGGATCTTGAACGCGCCATTCGTGGTGCCGTGCTTGATCCAGCTGAAAAGGGGAATTGATGGAGTGGCTGGCAGAAACGGCCCTGGTACTTAGTACTAAGGAAAAACGCTTTCATCCCGAAACCAAAAGAGATGAGAATTTAAGGTTCGCAGGAGTGCGGTAGAGACGAGGCCAGAGTCCCGAGGAATACCGGAGACGTATATGTAATACGTCGAGGATTTCCGAGGGGCGATAACGAAGTATATGCCGTGCTCCTGCGAACCGCATAAAACAATGACGACCCAGGGACACATAATAATAGGCACGGCCGGCCACATAGACCACGGCAAGACCTCACTGGTCAAAGTCCTGACCGGTGTTGACACTGACCGGCTCAAGGAGGAGAAGGAGCGGGGAATCACCATCGAACTGGGTTTTGCCCCATTGAGTCTTCCATCCGGTGTTCGTGTCGGTCTGGTAGATGTCCCCGGTCACGAGCGTTTCGTCAAGAACATGGTTGCGGGAGCCACCGGGATTGACCTGGTTCTGCTGGTTATCGCTGCGGATGAGGGTGTCATGCCTCAGACCAGGGAGCACCTTGACATCTGCCAGCTTCTGAGTACCCGGGGCGGAGTCGTTGCCCTGACCAAAACGGACATAGTAGATGACGACTGGCTTGAGCTGGTAACAGAGGATGTTAAGGAGTACCTTTCCGGGACTTTCCTCGAGGGAGCTCCTGTTGTTCCTTTCTCATCAGTTGATGGTTCCGGCAAAGAGGACCTGCTGAGGGTTCTCGATGAGATGGCGGCCAAAGTTCCATCCAGGTCAGGTTCGGGTATTTTTCGCCTTCCGGTAGACAGGGTTTTCTCAATGAAAGGATTCGGTACGGTGGTGACAGGAACGCTGATCTCAGGCGGGGTGAAAACCGGGGACGAGATTGTGTTCTATCCAGGAGAGATGAAGGCGAAGCTTCGCGGTGTCCAGGTTCACGGAGAGTCCGTAAAAAAGAGTTTCGCCGGCACCCGCACCGCTTTAAACCTGCAGGGTGTGGAGAAGGATCAGATCAACAGGGGTGATACCACAGCCCACCCGGGAACTCTGACACCGACCTTTCTCCTGGACACGCGCATCCAGCTTCTTGCATCTGCCCCCAGGGCTCTGAAGAACCGTGCCAGGGTCCGGCTCCATCTGTTCACGTCGGAGGTGATGGCACGGGTGATCCTCCTTGATTCCGAGGTCCTTGAGCCAGGGCAGCATGCTCTTGTCCAGCTTCGAATGGACACAGCAGCTGTGGCCCAACCGGGGGACCGGTTCGTCCTGCGCTCCTACTCACCCGTCAGTACAATAGGAGGGGGCGTTGTCCTCGACCCTGTCCCTGTAAAGCACAGGCGTATGCACCAACCGGTTCTTGATCATCTGTCGCGCATGGACACAGAGGACCCTGCGGCAAGAATGGAGGCCCTGCTGGCCGACGCCGGCGATCACGGCATCCGTATTGCGGATATTTCCCTCCGGGCGGGGATTCGGGTCAAGGAGACCCTCGACCTGATCAAAACCCTCGAATCAGAAAAAAAAGCGGTGTTCATCGGTTCCGGCGAGGCGGCCATGTCATATTCCTCGGAATCCTATGAGGGCCTCAAGGGAAAACTGATCAAGACTCTCAACAATTTTCACAGGGCCAATCCCGTGAAACCGGGGATGGGACGGGAGGAACTGCGCATGAAATTCGCCAGGAACCTCCCCGATAAACCCTACAGGAATCTTCTTTCGGCCCTTCAGGAAAAGGGGGAGATCCGGATCGACGGGGATAATGTCCGTGTGCAATCCCACCAGGCCACATTAACTCCCGAACAGGAGGCCCTGGGGAAGAAGGTTTCCAGACTGCTGGAAGCAGAGGGACTGTCCGCACCCTTTCTGCCTGAAATGGCCGAAACATTATTTGCCGATCCGGTCAAGCTCAAACCTGTTCTGAACCTCATGGCACAGAGTGGCAATGCGGTCCGCGTCAAGGATGACTACTTCATTCACCCGGACGCAAACAGGGATCTTCTCGACAGGGTGGAGCTCTATTTCAATGCCGACAAGGAAATGTCCCTCAAGGATTTTCGTGAAATAGCGGAAACCACACGAAAGTGGATGATTCCCCTTCTGGAATATCTGGACAGGACCCAGGTCACCATGCGAAGGGGTGATGTCCGGATCAGGCGTGGAAAAACATCCTCCGGAGGAAAGCATTCATGATCAGGGTGTCTGAGGCAAGGAAGATCATCCTTGACAACGTGAGCCTTGTGGGCACCGAGGTCGCAGCTCTGGATGACTGCCTCTTTCGGGTTCTGGCCGAAACTGTTTATGCCAGAAGGAATGTGCCGCCCCAGGACAATTCGGCTATGGACGGATTTGCTCTGACAGCAGGAGTGACCGCCGGGGCCTCGGACGGGACACCGGCCTCCCTGCCGATCGCCAGAACCATCAAGGCTGGCGATGTGGCGGGTCCTGCCGTGGGATCCGGGGAGGCGGTCCGGATCATGACCGGTGCTCCTGTTCCCGAGGGTGTGGACACAGTCGTACCTGTGGAAAACACGTATGTTGAAGGAGAAAATCTGTATCTTGTTTCCCCGTTGAAACCGGACACCAATATCCGCCGTTCGGGCGAGGACATCATGGAGAAATCAGAAGTGTTGAGTGCCGGAAGACCCCTCCGCCCAGCGGACATCGGACTGATCGCCTCCCAGGGAATCGCTCAACTCCGTGTTTTCAGGAGACCGACGGTAGCCATAATGGCGACGGGGGACGAGGTCGTCAGCCTTGGGGAGATCCCTCATGAGGCACAGATCTACAGCAGTAACTCACACGCCCTCGCCGCCCTGGTGAGAGAATGCGGCGCAATTCCCCGTCAGTTGGGTATCGCCAGGGACGAGCCAGAGCATCTTGCGGCCATGATCGAGGAGGGACTCTCCTCTGACGTGCTCATCACTACTGGCGGGATCTCCATGGGGGATTACGACTACCTCAAGGATGTGTTCGAAGAAGTGGGTGTAAAAGTCCTTTTCTGGAAAGTGGCTCAGAAGCCCGGCAAGCCCATGACCTTCGGCGTCAAGGGCAGCAGGCCCGTTTTCGCTCTTCCCGGGAACCCGGTGTCGGCAACCCTGTCATTTGAGCTGTATGCCCGGCCCGCCATGCGGAAGATGATGGGCCATACGCGTTTGTTCCGTCCCACCGTGAGGGCTGTTCTGGATCAGCCCATAAGGAAAAAGAAAGGACGGAGGAACTTCATCCGCGGTATTGTGGAGAGAAGGGACGGCGTCCTCTACACCAGAGTCACCGGTGAGCAGGGGTCCGGCATCCTGCGCTCCATGTCCGAGGCCAACGGGATCATCATCCTGCCCGAAGAGGAGGAAGGGGCGCAGGCCGGTCAGAAGGTGGAGGTCTACCTGTTGGACAGTGAAGCGGCTTTGAGCGATGAAGGCGAAAAATGATCCCGCTGAAAGCAGAGACGAAGACTGAAATGAAATTCAAGGAAACACGGAGGATGTAATGAGAAGGACGATTTTTGAGCTGTTTGCCAAATCCCCGTTCGGGCCCCTTCAGGATCATATGAGAAAAGTGCTGGAGTGTGTGAGGCTCATTCCAGACCTTTTCAAGGCTCTGGAGGATGGTGACGAAAAGAGATTTAAAGAACTGTCCGGCCTCATTCAGCGGAAGGAGTTTGAGGCCGACACTATTAAAAACAACATCCGCGGCGATCTACCCAAGACCATCTTCACCCCTGTGGATCGTAGAGACCTTCTTGAGATCCTGTCCATTCAGGATTCCATCAGCGATGTGGCCGAGGACGTCATGGTTCTCCTTAACATGAAGAAACTCACAGTTCCGGAAGGAATTAAAGAAGAGCTGTGGGGGTTCATCGATCAGGTGATGAAGACGGTTGACCAGTTTGGGAGGATAGGGGAAGAACTTGATGAACTGGTGGAGGCTTCCTTTGGAGGGGCTGAGGCCGGCA
>QIEJ01000244.1 GCA_003228585.1 Pseudomonadota bacterium | reverse complement strand
GATCCATGTTAACAAGGTCTCAACCGACTTTGGTGATGGGCATATGCTCTTCTTAGCGAGCTTTGCGTCTTTAGTGAGTCACCACGCCTGCGGCGTGATATGTATGACGAGCGGGCGTGAGATGGATTTTAATGGGATCAGAGCTGGTCAGTCAGCATCTCCGACAGGCGATCGGACCATCTCTGCGGTATTTTCTCGATCACTTCCTTTGATATCTCAAAATCCGGCAGGAAAAGGCGTTTCAACAGTTCGTTGACGGCTTCCGGATGAGAGGTCGCGATGTTAAGTTCACGGTTCCGTTTAGAACTTGCCTTGTCAAAATTTGCCGAACCGAAACAGGCCCATCCGTCGTAAATGGCAGCTTTCGCGTGAAGCTGCCCGGGGTAGACGTAAACACGGACGCCGTTTTCGAGCAAAAGGTTCGCTCCCAGGATGTTGGCTCTGTCGAAGGGGCCCAAGTATCCTTCCAGCGGGATAATTATCCTGACATCCACACCCCGGCGCCGGGCCTTCACCAACTCCTCGATAATGGTATCCTGGATCAAATACATGTTCTCGATGTAAATATATCTCTTCGCTCTTTTTATAGCCTCGAGTTGGGTAAGATAGATCTCCGGTTCCGCCGCCTGGCTGAAGAGGACTCTGACAGGATATCCACCCTCGTCCACGTTTTTCCCGGGATGGCGAAAGGATTGAAGAAAATACCCCAGATCACCGAGGACACCGGCGTGAGCCCATGCCTTGTGGAACTCCTTCTGAAGGATATCCACAACAGGACCATTAAGTTCTACCATCAGATCGTGCCTTTGGTACCTGTACTCCCTCCCAATATTCATACCACCCACGAAAGCTGTCCGCCCATCGAGAACCATCAGTTTGCTGTGGTCCATGCTCAACCATGGGTTGGTCTGAAGCCTGGCCTTCACCCTGGAATTATTCTCCAGGTATCCGCTCACCGAATCCGGCGCCTCGTGGTCCAGCGGCATGTCATCTGGATAGGCCTTTGTGGCAAGTATTGTCCCCAACCCGTCCATCAGGACCTTGACCTCCACGTCCCTGGACCGTTTCTTGAGGATATCGGCGATCTTTATGGCATAATCATCATTGTCGAAGATATATGTCCTGATGTGAATGGACTCCCGGGCCATGGTAATGGCATCTATGAACCTGGGAAAGAACTGTTCACCACCGATGAGATACTCCATTGTTCCAGTTGACGATTCGTCGACCGTGAACTTGTCCAGCCACTGTTCCCACTCTTGAAGATCCATACCAGGGCCATCGGACAACGGCGGAACGGGCCTGGATCGCCCTCCGGATTCGAAGGGCTGTATGAAAATCCACTCGCCGAGGTCGCCGCCCGACTCCACCAGATCCATGGATGTGTCATAAAGCCCATAAAAGAGCCTGCCCAGGGCGCTGACAGGTCTGACAACCATGGCGGCATGACTGCCAAACAGATGCGAAGCCGATTGGACATCCTTGCCGGAGAAAAGCCTCCTGGCAATGGTGGTAGTGGGGTTGACCTGTGCAAACAGGACCAGCCTTCGATCAAGGTCAACAAAAACAAACGGATAAGAGTAAAGTCCCGTATCACCGGTGTTGAAAACCACCTGCTTTTTATCGACTCCCTTTTCATCGAGATATTCCTCAAGGAGGGGCAAGCCGACATTAAGGATGTCCTCGAAGTTCCAGACCTTCTTGATCCTGATATTTCCGGGTTTATCCTGGATGAGTGTTACTCCTGGTCGTCCCTCTTCGTCATAAAAAAGGAAATACTCCCGGAGATAAACATCCACGAGGCATCCCTGGCCAGCTTCTCCTGGAATGATTGTCTGAAAAATATTTTTTAAATATTCTTGCCAGGCGCTTTTGGGAAACACATGCAGGGCAGGGAGATCATCAGGTTTATCCTCCCATGGATCCTCACTGTGCCCCTCCAGCGGGATGAATACGGACCCCACCGAAATGTCGCCACTGAAGCCGGCTGTCATCAGATCAACAGGCTTGGCCCTTTTCCTGGCAGTGTAGTAACGACGCTCGCCCAGTTTGTATTTGACAAAGAGCCTCTCGCCGTCGAAATAGACATCCTCAGCCTCAAACGAGATAGTGGCTTCACTGCTGGCAACCTCATTTCTCACCACTCGATCAGTTGTGCAGCCGAAAAACACCAGCAAAACCATGAGGAAACAGATGTTTACCTTATTAATGGTGCTGATTGACCTGAGCATTTTTCATCAACCCGCTGACATTTACCGGGCGTCAACCCTCCCTGCTACCGCGGTGCAGGACTACCTTGTATGTGAACTGCGATCTGCCGTGCGGGGGAAGTTCTATGGTGTACTGCACGGTATCCCGGTCCACTTTTTCAAACTTTCCCGGATCCCCTTCGTGGGATATCTCCCAGGAGGCCACCGGGAAGTTTCTCCGAACCTCTATCCTTACAGGGATATCCCTGTAATTGGCCAATTCCATTTTGACGGTGTGGTACTCATCCCAACCAGTGATACTGCCATCCTTCCACTCATAGTTGTCGGTAGTATAGTCCATCAGGGTCGGTGTCACGGAAACCTGATCTGAAGCGCCGAGGTTCAGATTCACCTCTTCCCCTTTGGGGATATATCTGGTGGTCTGGGCGCCGATGTACGACAGGCGTTCATCCTCGTCTACACTGCGAAAAACCTTGACCAACCCGCCGGGAATCGGTTCCCTGCCCAGTTTGTGTTTCTCATCGTTGGCGAAGGAGAGGAACCGCATTGGTGACTTTCCGTATTTTGCCTCCTCGTAACGGTACAGATTCTTAACCGGAACCTCACCGGCGGTGAATGAGATCAAACGTTTGCCCCAGCCGTTTTCGATGTTTTCTGTCCCCTCAATAGAATAGAGAAAATATTCGGACAGCCCCTCCTTGAGGATCTGTTTGGGACGGACGGACGGAGCCATCATGGACTTGGCCTCCCGCATTTCCTCCATCGGCATGTCGAAAGCCGCCCCGGCGGCGGCGTAGGGCTCGGGTCCTGGTGGCCCGGGCCGGCCGTAGGGCTGCTGGCGCCTTGCCAGTTCGGCGATCCTGTCAAGAAGGTTAATCTTGCCGACGACCAGCCGCGTCTCTGCATTCTCGTAATCCTCACCGCTGTTGTTGTTCACCCGGACGTAACCCTGAAGACGCATGGAACTCTCATCCGGAGTCAGTGTGGCCAGATAGTAAGCCTTCCACGAGATCCCGCTTGTAAAGTATGTGATCTCAAAGGGGACCTTTCCCGACACATCTGACTCCATGTTCCAGATCCCCAGCCCGGCAACACGCGGCGGGTAGATCAGGCTCTGAATGTTAATTTTCCTGGCATCTGATAAAGGGAGCATCTCCAGGGAGGTAGGATCGATGAGGGTTCCCGCCCACGAGAACTGCAGGCGGTTGGGCCCCTTCCTCATGGTCAGGGACCTGATGTCCCGGGCCAGGGTCAGATCGGCCGAGTTGTAGATGGTGATCTGGACCTTGTCCCTTGCAGGCAAGGTCACCAGATCAACCTTTCCCCATGAGAAGGCCGGCATGAGAAGGGAAAGAGCGGTTATGACTATGAATAATCGGCATCCTGATCGTTTCACTTTTCCCTCCTAGTTTCTGATATTTCGGCGATGGTAGCGGAAAGACAGTTCCTTCGATCCCCTGGCCGGCACATCCACCGAAAACACCAGTGTCGATGAATCCTTCCTCTCATAGGACATGCTCGATTCAACCATGTCCCATTCACCGGGAATGTGCTGGATGAGAGCCACTGTCACCGTCTCGTCCTTGAAGTTCTCCACTTTTGTGCTGATCATCTCATCGGTGTCATAAAGAACTGTTTTGTATCTCGACGGCCTCCTGTTGATTTTGACATCCCTGGTCTTGTGCTGAGTAACCGAAACGTCCCGGCTATCCCCGATGTATATTTTCATCGGTTCTCCCACAGGAACAAGTTCACTCCGATCTTCCCCAAGGAAGATGGTGCTGTCATGCCCATCGTCCTGAAAGACACGGACCTTGCCACCCCATAGCTGCGCTTCGCCAAGACCGGATTCGCTGTTGTTCTCGATGACATAATGAACCGGGATTCCCACGTCCCTGTTCTGCCGTTTAGGCTCCCATGGTCGCTTGACGGAATCCCAGGTAAAGGTCTTCCTGATGGGGATCCCCACCACGGACATGAAGTGGATCTGTCTTGTTTCCTCGTGTGCGATCTTCCCGGAGAAGGGATCTCCCTGCCCGAGGGTTACCTCGGCATTTTCGAAATCCTCGCCTGAAAAATTCCGAAGAACGAGAAAAGCATCCAGGTCAAGAGTCTTCTCGTCCCTGGTGGCAACCCCCTTGTAGGTTATCAACCGATCGATATACAGCAGGAGGTAGGAGATCCTCACCCGTTCCTCCCATGCACCTTCCGAGTGGATGCGCCAGACAAGTGCCGCTTCCCCGGGAGGGTAGGAAACTGAAAGCAGTGTCACCTTCCCCGGGTGTGACAGGATGGACAACCGTATTGAATCAGGATCGATCTGGACACCCCTCCAGGAGAAATCCACCATGTTTTCCCCCTCCTGGAGGGTGAGGATACGCTCCTCCTCGATCAGCGTCGCGGTGGGGTTGTCGAACCGGATTGACGTCGCCTCCCGGTCCGGAAGGGCCACAAGCTTGGTCCTGGCGTGGGCCGGGACTGCAAGAAAGATCAGCACCAGGACCAATGTTCCATGTCTTGATAAAAATTTGAATACTTCCATGACTATCCTCCCATTCCGGCAAGAGATTTTTTCCTGATACTATTAAATATACACTCAAATCACTGAAATATTCCAAATAACAACTAATTTGATCGCAAATTTAATTTGCAATTAACCGCCTTATTCCTATAATATCCCATCTCAACGGACCACTTGGGAACTTTTGCTGGGCAGTCCCGCCCGGCAATTTATATGACACCGATCCCCCTGATCAGATAATTAAACAGGAAAGGACATGAACGATATCCAACACGCGTCATCTAACAGTGCACATACCTTTTACATCCCTATCATGGGGATATGTTTTACCATCGACTCCGCCCTCAGGATAGCCAAATACGGTATCTCTTCGGCGATCTCCCTCGTGGACGATACGTTTATCGAACAGATGCGAAAGTACCACTGCGAGAGGACAGGGGAGCCCTACGAGGAGATCACCAGAAAGGACGATGATCCAAGGGCCAGACGTATCACCGCCTATCTGAACCTCCTGGATAAGCTTGTGAAACAGGATGTCCACAAACTTCAGGCGTCCCCCTTCGAGCACGGAAGCGAGATAAATCGTTATTTTGAACTGCTGCCCGAATCCCCCCTCAAGAAGGACTACCTCGAGATGCTCGCCACCGAAGACCCTGTGGAAAAAGAACAGATGCAGGGTGATCTGCGCCGTCAAGCTGTGCCCGGGAGCATCGACGTTAATATCATGACCAAGCTCGATCGCAACAACTTCCGGCGCGGTAAGATGCTGGCACCGGAATTTGCTGACGCCATGTCCGCCCTTCGAGGGTATGCAAAAAGCACCCTTCAGTCATCCATTGTATTTTCAGCGGGACTAAATCCCAGACTCTACAGCTACACCGCAGAATTTGAGGATTTTCTCCCGGATGAAACAGGTTTGCTGAAAAAACAGATTGTTCTTAAGGTCAGTGATTACCGTTCGGCCGTGGTCCAGGGTAAGTTTCTCGCCAAACGTGGGCTGTGGGTATCCGAATACCGCATTGAATCAGGGTTGAACTGCGGAGGACATGCCTTCTCATCAAAGGGATATTTGATGGGGCCGATACTCGAGGAGTTCAAACAGAAAAAAGAGGAACTTATTGGACAGCTCCAGGAGCTATACACCAAGGCCATGTCCTCCCGCGGGTTGCCCTGCACATCCGAACCCCTCGAAGTCCGGTTCAAGGTCTCGGGCGGTATCGGGACAGCTGGTGAGCACGATTTTCTCCGCACGTTCTACGGTATGGGTAAAGCCGGCTGGGCCACCCCATTCCTTCTCGTCCCTGAAGTGACCAATGTTGACGACTTTCACCTGGAGAAACTCATTGAAGCCACACACGAGGACGTATACCTGAGCGCCGCTTCTCCGATGAGTGTTCCATTCTGGAATCTCAGGACATCAGCCAGCGAGGAGGCTCGCCGCAAACGCATCAAAGAGGGTAAACCGGGAAGCGCCTGTCCCAAAGGTCACGCGAAGCTCTTCAACGTGGAATTTACCGAGCACCCTGAATGCCTTGCCTCGAGGAATTATGTCAGAAGGAAGTTACCCCACCTCGAGGAAGAGGGCCTTAACGAGGGCCAGTTCAAGTGGGTTAAAGATGACGTTCTGGCCAAGTCCTGTATCTGCCACGATCTGTCGGGAGGGGCGACCATTAAACATGGAATCGACCCCGGGGCGACGCCGGCTGTATGCTGCGGTCCAGGTATAGCTCACTTCTCCAGGATCGCCACCCTGGAGGAGATGGTTGGCC
>QIEJ01000249.1 GCA_003228585.1 Pseudomonadota bacterium | reverse complement strand
TCTTCACTTTTCAGCGCTCAGACAATACTTTGACGAAAAGAATCTTATCCACGACCTGAACTCCTCCACCCAGATCACCTGCTGGGCCTACGAACAGGCTGAAAATGCCAAGGCCCACGTATGGGTCCTGGGCGACGAGACCCGGCCCATCGGCACCTACTGGCGGAACCTGTGCCGGCAGGAATCGGTTGAGGTAATGATGGCCGCGGAGAAAACTGTGCGTGAGTATGCAAAAAAACTTCGAAGTCCATGGCAATGAACCAGCAACCTCCAGATAGCGGGTTCCAACCCGAGTGTGTGCGGTAAACATAAAAAGACAGTGATGGCGTCGCTTAGCCGTGCGCGGCCTGATCGGACCAGCCCGTCAAACTCCTTCTGGTCACCCGGTTCTCTTTTGAGTTGGCCGGTGTCGACCAGGTTTTCAAGGCTTGGTGAGATCATCTTCCGTTCCGATCAGAAATATCTTCGGTTGCTCCATAACTCTTTTAATAAACGCGCTGTCAGTGTCGGTTTTTTTTATGAATTCCGACAGCTTGTAAAGAGTGGGATTCACACGCCGGCTCAACTTGGATTCAATCCGGGGTATGACTGACATGATGTCCGGATAGGTGAGCCTGTCGGATACGATCAGAACATCGATGTCGCTGTCCACGTGGTCCGTTCCTTTTGCCACGGAACCATAGATAAACGCGGCTTCGATTTTCTCAGATAATGCTTCCAGAAAATCGCGTATGGTATCGGACAGTCCGAATGTCTTGAGAACAATTCCATGCAACTCCTCGAATATGGGAGATTCGCGGTTGGCCTGGTAGTGCTTCTGGTTTCCGATCCTGGTCGTGGTCAGGATGCCTGCTTTTGAGAGTTTTTCCAATTCCCGTTGAACTGTTCCGATTCCTACACCTGCTCGGCGGACGATCTCGTTGGCATAAAAACTTCTTACCGGGTCCCCGAAAAGAAGCCTTAAAACCTGACGCTGGGTTTTGGAAAACAGGGCTTCACCAATTCCCCGGGCTTTGTTTTCGTCCACTCCCATACTGGGAATGATAATACCCATATTGGGAATTATCAAGGGCAAAGTACAGGTGATCTGCATGGAGATTTGAGATGCAAACTGTGGGCCAGCGGTCGTAAAGTGGGAGGGCGCTGACTTGGTGTTGACCTGGTCAAGTAAAAATGGACACTTTTTTAAGCAACCTTTTTAACAAGCGACATTTCCTCAAATGTTTCCGGGCTCAGGCATCCGAGGTAGGCAAACTGTGGGGTCTACCCTTGGATTTTAGTCAGGTGACAGCCCACTTCCAAGGTAGTAGACTTTCCCATGACGGGGGTGTGGCTTGTGGGGTCGGTGGTCCTTAATGGATTCACTCGGTTCTGATTTGAGTAAGCGGTGGTCAATATTTCACTGGAACACCCACGTTCAGCACTTGCTGAAAATGGGTATTTGAATGAAAATTGCGCATTTGAATCTGTTTGCATTAAAGCTCATTTTTTATAGTACTTTCTGCGAACTGAATCAAGCGGGTTGAGTGAGTCAAGATTGAAAAACGCTGCCCTACTTGATATGTAATGAAATAAGTACTATATTTTGTAGTACTAAATACAATCAGGAGCAAGTAATGTCAGCATTTCAAAGCTTTCTTGCTAAACATCCCGTTTTTTCAGTCGATGACTTCCGTTCTTTTCAAAAGGAAAGAGGATCAGAAAGCCCGGCGACCAGAAAAAACATACTCGCCCGTCAGGAGGCCCGTGGCCGTATCCTGCGAATACGTCGCGGCTTGTATGCAGCGGTCCCCACGAACGTCCATCCTGACAATGCTCAAATCGATCCTTTCCTGGTAGCGGGGAAGGCAGCCCCTGACGCGGTTCTTGCTTACCACACCGCAGCGGAAGTTCACGGGAAAGCGTATTCCATATTTAACGAATACCAGTACCTGACCTCGCGTGTTTCGCGCCCGTGGACGTTCCGGCAAATGCGGTTCAGACCTGTTCTTCAACCAAAACCACTTCGCGAGAGTCGAAAACAATCGTATGGGGTAGAGCAATTGACACGTGGTTCAACCGGCGTTTCTGTGACTACACTGGAAAGAACCTCAGTGGATATGTTGGATCGTCTGGATATGGCCGGCGGTTTTGAGGAAACCTGGCGCTTTCTGGAGTCCACGGGCTTTCTGCACACGGACGAGGTCGTTTCCTACGTCCGGCTCTTGGGGAACTCGACCACAGCCGCGAAGGTTGGATACTGCCTCGAGCGATTGCGTGAGCAGTTGGCTGTCGATGAGTCGAGCCTGAAGCTGCTGGAGGAAATGAGGCCGAAGCAGCCTCACTACGTGGGAAAAGCAAAAACCGGCCCCAACAGGTTTTCTCCACGATGGAACCTGGTGCTGCCTGAATTGTACGTAGACATGGCTTGGCGAGAGGAGGAGGGATAGGTGCACATTGATGTCGAAATCTTGAATCGCTACTGTGCCGAAAGTGGTTTCCGTGCGGAAGTCGTTGAGAAAGTAATGCGCCTGATCTCTCTACTGAACGGATTTCAAGAACATCCACACCTGGCGGGAAGGTTTGCGCTCAAGGGGGGTACGGCCCTGAACCTTTTCCTTTTCGACTTGCCGAGGCTATCAGTCGATATCGACCTGAATTACATCGAGGACGTGGACAGGGAAACAATGCTCGCGGAGCGCCCCAGAATTGAACAGGCAGTTGAAGCGATCTGCCGAAGAGATAATCTGCAAATCGCAAGAGCGCCGACCGAACATGCCGGAGGGAAATGGCGGCTTCGATATGAAGCCGGCAAAAACACAGGCGGGAACCTGGAGATCGACATCGTTTACACCCTTCGCATCCCTCTCGCACCGGTATCGAAGAGGGATTCCTCGGAAATAGCCGGGATGGCAGCCAAGTCTATCCCGGTCCTGGACGTCCACGAGTTGGCCGCCGGGAAGTTTGCGGCCCTTCTTTCTCGCAACGCTGGCCGGGATCTGTATGACGCCCATGCTTTGTTGACTTCGGAAATGCTGGACCCGGCTGTACTGCGGCCAATATTTACAGCATATGCGGGCATGTCACGCATCGACTTCCGGCAGGTGGCATTGAACAGGATAAGCTTCGGTTCCGATGAACTAAGGAACCAACTCCTGCCTGTGCTCAGAAGTTCAGAGGTGGCCCGGATTGATAATCTCGATGCCTGGGCCGAGGATCTGTTTTCCACCTGTCGCGAAAAGCTAACCATGATACTTCCATTTAATGAAGACGAGATGGAATTCTTGAAAGGTCTCCAGGATCAAGGGGAAATCAGGCCGGAGCTTTTGACCGATGACGCTGAATTGAAATCCAGGATATCCAACCATCCCATGCTCAAATGGAAAGCGCTTAACGTGAAGGAACACAAGAGCCGGTCTGGGCTGGATTAGATCCAGGGAAATCACCTCGATGACGAAATCTTTGAACAAGTCTCATAGCCTGGCATCAAGCACCTCCCTGATCACCCTGGCTTTCTCCACTTAAAAATATTCCTTTAGGAGTTCAACCATACCTGATGATTGTTCCCGGTAGACGCCCGTGATTCGCATGGAAATATCCCGGCAAGTTGAGGGCCGACTATCCTTTGAAATTCTTTCGTTTCCAAAGTAAGATTGATGACAGATAAATCAACATAAACTCCATCCAAAGGGTAAAAAGATGACAGATGAAACCGTTCATGCTCCGTGTCTTTGCGGCAGCGGCAGAACATTCTCCTCCTGCTGTGGACAAGACGTCCAAATAGTCCGGAAAGAAGGCATGGCTGATCAGATGGCAAGAGAGTTCATGGAATGGATGGGAGATCGGGAATGTGAGTCTCTGGAGGAGATGCAGGAGGCGATGGACAGGTTCAACCGGGAAATGAACGCTGCACAGCTCGATGAATTCTGCGGGCTTGTTACAATGCCAGGATGTTTGACAGGTTCGCGATTTTCTGGGGGTTCCTTGAAAAAGATTCTGAAAGGGACCGGTTTTTTATTAGAGACCCTGTAATACGCAAAACAGATTTTCTGGATGAATGGGTGGACTTTTCGGATCTTGATCAAAAAAATCATCCAAGCCATCCCGTGACAAGACCACCTTTGGGAAATACGAGAAAGAAAAAACGAAAGAGAAGGTAATCCAGGCTCAGGGCAGGGGTCATGCCTGCAGCATTCGCCGCTGCAGCAGCGTCTGCATATCCCGGCGGCTGTCGGCAATCACAAGAACGTAAACGCTCTCGGCCATGACCCGGTAGATGATGCGATAGGGTTTGAAGAAAATCTCGCGGTACTCTCGAAGGGCTATGGCCAGCAATTCCTGCGGGTAGGCACCTCGCTGAGGATCTTCTGTCAGGTGAGATGTATGTCAGCATCAGTACGAGTCAGTATGCAGGAGGAGAGATCAGGGGGCAGATTGAACCATCCAGCGCATCGATGACGCCATCCGATGTCACTGTGCGGATCCACCGGTGGAATGATCTTACCGGTTCGGGACCCGTCACCGGGATTCCCGTGGACGTTGACAGTGTTGTCATTAACATTACCGCGCCGGAAATGACACAGATCGCGGCAACGGCAGACCTTTCTACCGGCAGCATCGTACAGTCCCTGTCCGTTCCAAAGGGGGGTGCAAGGCTGTTTGAGGCGCTTGCCTACGATGTATCCGATCAGCTTTTATATAAAGCCTGCACATATGCGGATATTTTTGATCCCGCCCATAGTGGCTCGGTGCCAGACACTTTGCGTAACCCTGCGAACTTTAAAAGAGAGGGTTTATGTTTAAACTAATACCAAATGGCATAAATCGTTTGGATATTGAGATGAGCGGAAAGTTGAATGCCGAGGAAATGAAAATTGCGTTGGACGAACTTGTAACCAAATCGAAAGATATTGAAAACGGCAAAATGCTGTATGATGTCGTCGACTTTCATCTTCCGTCGCTCGGTGCGCTTGCAGTTGAGTTTTCCCGGCTTCCCGCGATGTTCGGGCTTATGAAAAAATTCGACCGCGCAGCAGTATTGACGGATAAGGCCTGGTTAAAGAAAGTAAGTGAATTGGAAGGAGTTTTGTACCCGGGCCTGGAAATCAAGGCATTTGATAGAGACCAGAGAACGGAAGCTGAAGCCTGGTTGTCGAGCCAGGTTGAGAATTGCTTGATGTCAGACACTTTTTTCCGCCCGAGTGTCTCATCAAACAACCTCAAGAACGGCAATCGGCCTGATCCTGGTTTTCTTTGAATTTTACTGGGAATCCAGAATGGCAGAACAAAAACACAGAGTTTGCCCATGGTACATAGCTTACCTCTTTGACAACCCTCTACGGAGGTTGTTCCATAATCCGGCCGAAATACTCGGACCATATTTAAGGCCTGGAATGACGGTGATGGACATCGGCTGTGGCATGGGGTTCTTTTCGCTGGGCATGGCGCGCCTTGTGGGCTCGGATGGGAAGGTCCTCTCGCTTGACATACAGCCTCAAATGCTGAGTGTGCTGGTACGCAGAGCGAAGCGAGCGGGTCTTTTCCAAAGGATCGAAACAAAACTCATCGAGCCGGACGGATTGGGGGTTGATGAACCTGTGGATTTCGCCCTCGCCTTCTGGATGGTCCATGAGGTTCCGGATCAGGCTGTCTTCTTCCAGGAGGTCGCGGATGTCCTCCACCCCGGATCCAGGATGTTCGTTTCCGAACCGAAACCCCACGTCACAGAGAAGGACCTGGAGGAAACGACTCGCATCGCCGAGGAGGCGGGTTTTAAGGTCCTGGACAGACCACCGGTCCGCCTGGGCCTGGCGGTGGTGCTTGAGAAATCCAATGGTAGACCCCTCAGGGCTGCCCTGGGAAATGGGTTCGCACTTTTCTGAGAGCTAATGGAAAAGGAATCCGAACGTGACAGACCCTTTATCTCGGACGCCGTAGTGTGAAATTAGATTTTCTGCTAGTTTACAGTCGTTGCTGAATGAGCTACAATCGTTGCAAAAATTGATACATTATGGCTGGTCATGTCATGGAACCTCAACTAATTCTTAAAACACTATTCTCTTCCGGACTCCGGATCAGAATTCTCACTCGTTTTTTCTTTCATCCGGGTGAGACTATCCACATCCGCGGGCTCGCTGCCGTCCTGGACGAGCCGGCGGGGACCGTCGTGCGGGAGTTGGCTAATCTCGAAAGGGGTGGCATCCTGCAATCTGAGGCTATCGGTAACCAGAAACATTACTCCCTGAACGAGAACAATGCGATCCTTGAGGATCTGAGGAACATTTTTCTCAAGATGTCGGGGGCCGGCTCTACCATCAGGGATGCCTTGGGTAACGTGCCGGGTGTGGAAATTGCGTTTATCTTTGGATCCTACGCTGATGGAAGAGCGACTGCCGCCAGTGACCTCGATTTGATGATCGTGGGCGATACTGAAGAGGCTACCATCGCCCCCCTGCTAGCGGAGGTCGAGGCACATCTGGGCCGCCCGATCAATTACGTTCTCTATCCCAGAAATGAGGTCGAAAGCCGACTTGGACTGGAAGGTGATTTTGTTAACGAAGTTTTCTGTGCCAAAAGATATCTTCTTTTAGGAAACGTTGATGATCCGCTACTCGGAACTTCTTGACAAAGGACAAACCGTGGGGTCAGTTCTCGCCTTTCAACACTTTCTTCATTTGAATGAAGATCCTCATCTTGCTTTCTGACCTCGTCATGATCTAGTCTGAATACATGCCCCGTCCATCTCCCGAAGAGCAGATTGAATTCCTGGTTAAGATCCAGAGGCTTTTCAGTGAAGGGTCCTTTGTTGCCACATACAAATTCGCTCTTCTTCAGGCCCTGGCGGATCTTTCAGTGGAAAAAGGGGACTATTCCGGGGACACCCTTCGAATCTCCACCAGAGAGATCGCAGAGAAGTTTATTCAATACTACTGGCGGCAAACGCTCCCCTTTGTTTCTCCCGTCGGTCAGGAAACCTCGGTTCTTAGGCAGAACACCGGGCGGCAGGCTGCGGTGATCAATCTCGTTGCCGGATCCCGCCAGGAATATGATGGTTCACTGTCGAGAGCAAAGCAGAATCACCGGAAATGGAATTCGCTTATCAACAGAGTCGATATTGTCGTCAAGGAAATGCCCCTGTGGAAATTACAGACCATCGGCCAGGAGGAGCTGGCTTTTCTCTATGAAAACAAGCGGGAAGGAAATGAGATCAAGCTCTATTCGGGCGTAGCCTATAACTTCCGTTTATTTCACAGCCTCATCCAGGACCTTATTCAAGGTGCCTGGCTGCGCCACGTCCGAAGCATTAGAGGCAATGAAAGAATCCTGGGGGAATCAGCTGATCTCAGGGAATTTCTCTTCGGTTCGGAGCGCGAAAGCCTCTACATTTATCGTTCATTCTTAAAGGAGATCCAGTCAGGGGACTGCTTTTACTGCAACAAGCAGATTCCTGGCTCCGGAGATGTGGATCATTTTATCCCCTGGGTGAAATACCCTGTCGATCTGGGCCACAACTTCGTCCTGGCCCATCCGAAGTGCAACAACAAAAAGCGCGATTACCTGGCCGCTGAACAGCACCTGGAGAACTGGTTTAAGCGAAACGATCTTCACTTCTCAGCGCTCAGACAATACTTTGACGAAAAGAATCTTATCTACGACATGGAATCCTCCCGCCAGATCACTTGCTGGGCCTACGAACAGGCTGAAAATGCCAAGGCCCACGTCTGGGTCCTGAACGATGAAACGAGGGAAATAGGAAGCTATTGGAAATATCTCTTTACAAACGGTTCGGAACAGCTACCGCGAGCTGCAGAATGAAAGGTGTACAATGTACTTTTTTAAAGATTTGAGACCGGAAAGGATCAACACTGAAAAACACGTTTATTGTCCTGTCAAGCAATGTTCAAATCAAGTTGAAAGACAAAGGGGACATTTTAAAAAAGATAAAAATTACAGATGCGATAAACACGAGATCTATATTTCACCGTCAACATTCGAATATGAAGATTATGGAAACAACCTGCTTTGGTTCGACCAGGACGACACAAAACT
>QIEJ01000056.1 GCA_003228585.1 Pseudomonadota bacterium | reverse complement strand
TGGAAAAATACAGAAACGAGATCCCCTCCTTCAACGATGATATTCAGGGAACGGGCGCAGTTACTCTCGCCGGCATCAAAGGGGCGCTGAGGATAAAAAGAGAAAAGCTCTCCGGTCAGGTGTTCGCCATTTCAGGAGCCGGTGCGGGGGGGATAGGCGTTGCGAGGCAGATTCGCGCAAATCTGATGGAGGAGGGCCTTTCAAGGGAGGAGGCCGGAGAAAGAATATACGTTCTGGACAGCAGGGGCGTCATACACGAGGGGAGAGGCGGTGTCGACGAGTATAAAAAGGAGTTCTCGAGGAAATCCGGATTTGCTCAGGGATGGTCTCTGGAAAGCCCTGACAGTATTTCTCTCCTGGACATTGTTAAAAACGGGGGTGTAAGTGTACTCATCGGTCTCTCGGGGGTGGGGGGATCCTTCAGCGAAGACCTGGTCACGGAGCTTGCCCGGAGGGTGGACAGGCCCATCATCTTTCCGCTGTCCAATCCTACCGATAAGACGGAAGCGGTCCCGGAGGACATATACCGATGGACCGATGGAAGAGCCATCGTGGCTACCGGAAGCCCCTTCCCGGATGTAAACTACGGGGGTAAGGTCTTTGTTCCCGGTCAGGGAAACAACGTCTTTATTTTTCCTGGAGTAGGACTCGGCGCCCTCCTGGTTGGCGCTCAATTGATAACGGATGAAATGCTCACGGTTGCCGGACAGAGGCTCTCGGAACTCGTTTCCAGGGACCGGCTGGCTCTGAACTGTGTCTACCCTCCCATGTCGGACCTGAGAAACCTTTGCGGTGAGATCGCGGTGGAGGTCGCCAGAAAAGCGATGGAGCAGGGAGTGGCCAGGAAATCTGTAGACCCCGACAAGCTGGGAGAAGAGGTAAAATCGAGAATGTGGACTCCGCACTACGCAAGGTTTCAAAGGAGCGACGAAAAGATATGAAAAAACTTTTTCTGGTGCAAAGTATTGCCGTTTTTATCCTGCTCTTCATCCAGATGTGGGTTCAGGAAGGCCATTATGATGTGCTCTATAAAACGGTGGGCAGTTTTGCTATTCTCCTGGCTTCATCCATCGCGGTGGCGGCAATTGTGACAGCCATACGCAAAATCTTCTCTCGAGGTCTGAATTTTCAGGAAAGCATCATCAGGACATCAATCTACGTTTTGCCCATATATTATGTCGTTCAACTGCTCGGGTGGCTTCACAGTGAGGGAATTATTGGAGGCGGGTAAGACAGGGGACAGTGTTGAGGTATCGAAGTACCGAAGTGTCGATGTGGTCCTGCAAATCGATTGTCATCGCGAGTCACGCCTTTGGTGTGACGAAACGATCCCGGTAATATGAGACTGTTCCGGTCGCCCCACCACAAGTGTGACTCCATGAGATTGCTTCGCGAACCAAACAGCTCGCAATGACAATCGCTTTCAGCTCGCAATGACAATCGCTTTCAGCTCGCAATGACAATCGCTTTCAGCTCGCAATGACAATCACTTTCCTTCACTCTTTGATCTGGATATTGGATTGAATTTGAAATCAGGAATAAACAACCGGAAGCCATTACCATGAAAAATCGTCTTAAACCCCCCACATCCACACTTCTACCTCTACTTATACTTCTACTTGTTCTGCCATCATTGGGACAAACCGCTCCGGCGGGCTCGGTGGTCTGGCAGATGGCGGAGCTGACGGAGGGTTTTGACGGTTGTGATCCTGAAAGTGAGCCCGGCATCTGCAGTTTTATATCGTTTCGTTTCCCCGCCATCATGGTCGGACCGAGCGAGTCAGTGGAAGATGCGATTCGAGAGGACATCCGGCGATTTCTATACAGTGAAGGGAGTTACCAAGGGAAAGATTACTTTGAGATAAGCAAACGGCTTTTCCGTGATTACGGTATGTTCAAGGCCCAGTTTCCGGATTCGGCCCAGGTCTGGTATCTGAAGAAAGAGGTCGGCGTAATCCATCTCACATCGAACATCCTCACTCTTTCCAAGCGGTCTGTTTCATACCTTGGCGGTGCTCATCCTGTTACCCTGAAATATTTCTCCTCCATCGATCTGAAATCCGGCAAAGTGCTCCGGCTCCATGATATGATCAAATCGGATGCTATCGGGCAGCTTGTCGTGAAGGCGGAGGAACGGTTCCGCAAGATAAAAGGTCTTAAACCAGACGCCGGATTGGAAGGCTTCTTTTTTCCCGATGGCCGATTCCGTCTTAACGACAATGTTGGGCTTACCAGCGAGGGTCTTCTCTTCTATTACAATGTTTTTGAGATCGCACCCTATGCAGCAGGCCCAACTAAACTGGTTATCCCCTATGATGACCTGAAGGAGATGGCGGTACCGGGAGGACCTTTGAGCGGTCTTTCCGGGAAGAAGTGACAGGGCGTAAGGGCAGACGCGGGGACACGGTCTTGCGATGGGGAGAGGGGGCGCATGGGTGAGTGGGCGATGTTAAGTAACGAGGTATCGAGGTAACGAAGTGTCGAGGTGATTGGGAAAAGCGATTGTCATCGCGAGCTGAATCCGCGCGAAGCGATCTCAGCAGGATGAGACTGCCACAGTCGCTGTGTTCCTTGAGACTGCCGCGTCGCTCTCGACTCGTTGCTCCTCGCAGTGACAGGTGCTTATTCTTCGCTCTTTGTCCTTTGTTCTGGAATCTGGAATTTTTAACCTTGGACCTTGGACCCGGGATAAAACAATGCGTGATGAATTCATAACCGTATCCACATTCCAGACGGTCCTGGAGGCCGAACTGGCCAGGTCCGTTCTGGAAGCGGCCGGGATCGAGAGCTTTATTCACGCTCCTCACGCTAACGCACTTTACCCGGGTATTCTGGGGGAGGTCAAACTCCAGGTCAGGGAGGACGACCTGGACACGGCGAAAGATATTCTGGATTAAGATCCGGGAACTAACCTGCTATCTTTTGCCTGAGGAGCCTGACTGCCTCCTCCATATCAATTGCCTGAGTTATGGCCGTTACCACTGCTACCTTTTTTGCCCCTCTTGAGACGACCTGGTCGATGTTGGACCCATTGATACCGCCCATTATCGTGAAAGGCACGCTGACCTTGCCTCCTATCTCGGTGATGGCATCGGGTCCCAGGAAACGGTGAAGCCCGTCCTTGGTGTTTGTGGGGAAGATGGGTCCGATGTTGAGATAATCGGCGCCCTGCTTCTGGGCTCTGAGAGCCTCATCGGTCGAGTGCGTGGAGACACCGATAAGCAGTTCGGGGGCCAGCTTCCGGGCGATATCCACCGGCAGATCATCCTGACCCAGGTGAACTCCATCGGCGTCCACGGCAAGTGCGATGTCCACACGATCGTTAATCACCAACAACACACCCGCCTCGCTGGTGATCCTCCGGAAGTCGAGGGCCATTTTATACAGAGCCCTGTCAGGCAGATCGGTCTCCCTGAGCTGGATGATCCTTGATCCGCCCTTGAGGACGGCCTGTAGCACACTGAGATTAGACCTCCCGGCCGACAGACGTTGGCAGGTTACGGGATACAGATCTACCTTGGAAAAGGCCTCTTTCCTCTTTGATCTAGTTGCGTTATCCACCATCCACCATCTGGATGACCTCCACCGTGTCACCATCCGCAACAGGTTCACTGCCGTGGTCATCCCGGTCCAGAATGTTCAGGTTCCGCTCCACCACGACGGTGTCCGGATCGATATCCAGTTCCTTCAACAATCCCTCGATGGTCAAGGGGCTATTGAATCTCCTCTGCTCACCGTTCAGAACAATTTCCATGGACAGTTATCCTCCCAGCTTGTGTCGGCAAAAATGGCCTCAGACGATAAACGACGAATCCCAGTCCTTCCATACGGGCTCATAGCCATGGTCCCGAATAGTCTGGGCGATCTCATGCGGGCTCCTGTGGTCTGAGATCTCGAACTGCCCCTCAGTGCCCGAATCATGAGTGTATCCACCCGGATCGGTTTTTGAACCTGCACTCATGGAAGTGACTCCAAGGGGAATCATATGGTTCCTCAGATGCGGTGATTCGCGGGTGGAAAGCAGAAGGCCCGCATCAGGCAGGAAGACGCGTAGAGCGGTCATCATGTGAACAAGGTCCCGGTCTGACACGGGGCACGGTGGACAGTAGCCCCCCACAGCAGGCCTGAGTCTCGGAAAGGAGATGGTTATCTGGGATCTCCAGTACCTGCGCATCAGATAACGCGCATGAAGCGCCAGATACACCCCTTCGATGCGCCAGTCGGAAAGGCCCAGAAGAGAACCTATCCCGATGCGCCTGAATCCGGCTTTTCCGCCCGTTTCGGGTGTCTCGAGCCTCCAGCGGTAGTCCTTCTTCCTGCCGGCCGGATGGACCTCTTTGTAACGGTCCGGGTTATAGGTCTCCTGGTAGATGATAAGGCCGTCCACTCCGCTCCTGGCCAGTTCCCCGTAATCGTCAGTGTCCATGGGGTAGATCTCAATGGAGATAGAGTCGAAAAGAGGTCTTAAACCCTTAACGACAGCTTTGAGATAGTCCAGGCCCGCAGCGTTCTGATCCTCTCCAGACACCAGAAGGACGTGCCTGAAACCCTGCTCGTGTAAATAAGCACCCTCAGCCCGCGCCTGCTCCACACTGAGAGTTAAACGGCTTATGGGATTGTCCGCGTTAAAGCTGCAATAGACGCAGGAATTCGTGCATGAGTTGGAAACATACAGAGGAGCATAGAGCCCGATGACCCTCCCGAACCGCTGCTCGGTAATAAGCTGGGCCCGCTGGGCGATCTCCTCAATCATCCGATCGGCAGCCGGCGACATAAGGCTTATGAAACCTTCCATTCCCGGTGTGCTCGATGAGAGGGCCCGTTCCACGTCCGCCGGGGAGCGGTCCAGGATCTCCTGCTCGATCACCTGCCATGAATGTTGCCCTATCTCGTCATAAAAAGTCACTTTTCACCTCAAAAATCCCGTAAGGGGGCTGGACGCTTCAGCTTTTTTTCTAGGCTGACCAAGTCCGGCCAGAAAGGCTTCCCTTCCGGCTTCCACTCCCTTCTTAAAGGCCCGTGCCATGGCAACCGGATTCCCCGCGACAGAAACCGCGGTGTTCACCAGAACGGCATCGGCTCCCATCTCCATGGCCTCGGCAGCGTGGGATGGCGCGCCCAGTCCCGCATCGACCACAACGGGCACATTGGCCATCTCAATTATGATCTCGATGGAATCCCTTGTCCTGATGCCTCTGTTGGAACCGATCGGAGAACCTAACGGCATTACTGTGGCGGTTCCGATCTCCTCCAGACGTTTGGCCAGGATGGGATCGGCCTGGATGTAGGGGAGGACTGTAAAGCCGTCCTTGATGAGTATCTCGGCGGCCTTGATGGTCTCTACGGGGTCCGGAAGGAGATAGTTGGGATCCGGCGTCACCTCCAGCTTGAGAAACGAGCCGCCCCCGGCAGCCCTGGCCAGCCGGGCCAGCCGCACCGCCTCCTCAGCATCACGTGCGCCGGAGGTGTTCGGCATCAGCACGAAACGATCCCTGTCTACATGGGAAAGGATGGTGTCCCCGGGGTTGTCCAACTCCACTCTCCTGAGGGCCACAGTCACTATCTCGGCCTCGGAAGCCTCGAGGGCATCCCTCATCACCTCCGGGGACGAGAATTTACCGGTACCCATCATCAGGCGTGAGGAAAAGGAATGTGTGCCGATCACCAGGGGTTTGTCCATTGCATCATGCCTCTCTGTCAGAATTTCAGTGGATCTTTTCAGGTTTCCTCACATACTCCACAGCGTTTGTCGGAGGGTAATTTAACCTCCCTGAACGTCAGGTTCGCCGCGTTGAATGTCAACAGGCGGCTCGTCAGCAAGCCGTCCATCCCCAGGATGTATTTAATGGCCTCGGTGGCCTGAATGGGTCCAAGCACGCCGGGCACGCTTCCCAACACTCCTGCCTCAGCCGTAGTCCTGACCTTGCCAGGTTGAGGAGGCCTCTGAAACACGCATCTGTAGCACGGACTCTTGCCGGGGAGCACCGTCAGGGTCTGCCCGAACATTCCCAGAATACCCGCATGGGAAAAGGCCCTGCCCGTGCGGACACAGGAGTCATTGATCAGGAATTTGGATTCGAAGTTATCCGTTGCCTCAATGACGAAATCGTACATGGAAATCACCGCATCAGCGTTCTCTTCGTTCAGTCTGACAGGATACAGCCTGAGATCAAGATCAGGTCTGACCTTTTTCAGGGTCTCCTCTGCCGAGAGGGTTTTAGCTCTGCCCACATCCTCAACCCCATGAAGGATCTGCCTCTGAAGGTTGGTGATCTCGACCTTGTCCCCGTCCGCTATCCCGATCGCTCCTATGCCGGAAACGGCCAGGTAATAAAGGGCGGGACTTCCCAGGCCCCCGGCGCCGATTACGAGGACCCTGCTCCTGAGCAGCTTCAGCTGCCCTGCTTCGCCTATTTCCTGTACCTGAATGTTACGGTGGTAATGTTCCCGCTCAAAATCGCTCAGTGACCGCTTTTCTATGTCCATAAAAAAACCGCTCCCATTACTGGAAACGGCTTTATTATAGAACTCAGGATTACATCCCAACCGTTTCCCTACGCTGGTATTATCCAGTTCAGGTTCTTAGGGTCACATCTCAGCCCAAATACGCGAGCGCCCCTAACGGAATATGTGTTCCAATATTAATCCCACGAGATTTTTTTGTCAAAGGGAATTGATCGGCAGGTAGCCGCGTTACCCTCGACTGCCCCGATGCTCCTCCCCCCCTTCGCGGAGGCTACGGGGGACAAGCGCAGTATTCTGGAATCTGGAATTTGAAATCTGGAATTTTAGTCCCG
>QIEJ01000034.1 GCA_003228585.1 Pseudomonadota bacterium | reverse complement strand
ATGATCTGAAAAGAGTCCACCTGCTTTACATGGAGCATGGATATCTCGACATAAAAGCTACCGGGCCTGAGGTCCGGATTCATCCGGAAGGTGGATTATATGTTTCCATCCGGGTTGAGGAAGGTGTGCAGTACAGGGTCGGCGAGATAGAATTCTCGGGAGACTGGACCAGTTTACCTGAAGATCGGCGCAGGGATCTGGTTCTGAATACCGGGGACATATTTGCCCGCGGAAAGATGCTCAAAGATATCAACATGCTGGAAAACTCCGTCAGGGATAAGGGTTACGCCTGGGCCAGGGTGGAGCCAAAGATAAGCAAGAACCCGGATACGGGTGTTGTTGACCTGGATCTTGTCCTTACCAGTGGAGAACTGGTAAGAGTCCGCCGTGTATTAATATCCGGAAATTTCAAGACGAGGGATTATGTCATCAGACGGGAGGTCCGGTTATTGGAAGGGGACCTCTACAATCAGAAGCTTGTCGATAATACCCGGCGTTTTGTGCGCGCACTGGGTTTTTTCGACTCGGCTATCGTAAATGTGGAAAACGTGGGCAATGGGGAGGCTGATATCATCGTCAGCGTTGAGGAGGGATCAACCGGCACTATTTCGGCGGGAATTGCGCTCTCATCTCAGGACGGGTTGTTAGGATCCCTTTCGCTGGCCAAGGCAAACATTTTCGGGCGTGGACAGGAACTGAAATTTAATATTGAGTTGGGAACCGAGATCGCCACTTTCTCCGTCAGTTTCACCGAACCGCGTCTGTTTTCCAGCAAATACTCCTTTGGAGCGAACATCTTCAGGGCAAGGAGAGATTTTACAACCTATACCCAGGACAGCAGGGGGGGGAATGTTCGTGTCGGGTACAGATATTCAGACTTTTCCAGTATTTTGCTGCGCTACCAATATGTCCTTTACAATGTGTTCGACATCTCTCCGGACGCGGGCTTCCTGATCAGGGACCAGGAGGGTGAAAGCGCCACCTCATCGGTCACTGCCAGTTACCGGTATGATTCCAGGGACCTTCCGATGGATGCCAGAGACGGCCTTTTGACGACCTTTTCCAGTGAGATAGCGGGCGGAATCCTGGGCGGCACCAATGATTTCTGGCGTAACATATTCGAGTCCTCCTATTTTGTGCCGATCCTTGGCGACATCATCGGTTCGATTCATTCGGAGATAGGCATTATAAAACCGTATAACGGGTCTGACATCCCGGTAACAGAGCGGTTCTTTATGGGCGGCCTTTATTCGTTGAGGGGATTTGAGTACAGGTCAGTCGGTCCCAGGGATCTCCAGGGTGACCCTTTGGGCGGGGACAGATCTTTTCTCGTGAACATGGAGGCGGTTTATCCAATTGTCAGGGAAGCCAACCTCAGGGGGGTCGTATTCTTTGACATCGGCAATGTCTGGGGTCCATGGGAGGATCCACAGTTCAGCGATCTAAGAACTGGTGCAGGATTCGGTTTCCGCTGGTTCTCGCCCATGGGTGTGTTAAGGCTCGAGCTTGGGTTTAACCTGGATCCGAAAGTAGGAGAGATCCAGCCGGGCTGGCAATTTTCCGTTGGGGCGTTGTTTTAAATTAAGAGAAGTACTATGTACTAAGTGCTATGTACTAAGGTTATAGTGCTAGGTACTATGTACAATACACCTAGTACCCTAGTACCTAGTACCTAGTACCCTAGTACTTAATACCTAGTACCAAGTACCCTGGTGCTTAATACCTGGTACCAGGTTCACAAGGAAGGAGGAACGATATGAATGTCCGAACTGGCCTCATTGTACTCACGGTATTATCAGTCATGGCTTTTGCCATCCCGGGCCAGGTCGGTGCTGCCGCCATTGTCAAAATCGGCATCGTCGACCTGCAGGAAGCCCTTAACAAAACAACGGAGGGCATGGCTGCCAAAGAGAGCCTGCGGCAAAGACACACGGGCAGACAGGAAGAGATCGATGCCAAAAAAGCGGAACTGGATTCCATGGAGGAAAAGCTCAAAAGCCCCGTCCTGAGCGAGGACGCACAGGCGGAACTGAAACAGGAATACGTTAAAAAGAGGGCTGAGATCATCAAGTATATCAATATCGCCAAGCAGGAGGAGGAGAAGGAAAATCAGGCCCTTTCAAGCAGGATCCTCAACGGGCTCGTCGAGATCGCACGGAAGATCGGCAAGCAGGATGATTTTACCATCATCATGGAGAAAAGCAGCGGCGGAGTCATCTATTCCGTGGAAGCTCTGGACCTGACAGAGAGGATCGTCAAAATCTACAATGAAGGATCTCAGGATGGGGAAGTGAAATGAGAGAAATCACCCTCGCGGACCTGGCGCGTCAGTTGGAAGGCGAGTTGGAAGGAGACGGCACTGTCGTTGTGAGTGGTGTCGGCCCACTTCATGCGGCAGGTCCGCGCGAGGTGTCATTCCTCTCCAATCCCCGATATCGCAAATCCATGGAAACAACGAAGGCCGCTGGAGTGATAGTGTCCCATGGCACTGTAGCCGAGGGAATAAATCTGATCAGGGTGGGTGATCCCCATCTAGGCTACGCAAGGGTGATGGAGATATTCTTCGGCCAGGACTATGTCTCTACCGGTATCAGTCCGCAGGCCTCGGTTCATCCGGATGCCAGTGTTGGAGCCGACCCCAGTATCCATCCCTTTGCGGTATTATGCGAGAATGCCCGCCTCGGGGACAGGGTTACCCTCATGCCGGGTGTCTATGTCGGGCCGGGGGCTGTTGTCGGGAACGACTCGGTTATCCACCCTAATGTCGTTCTTGAAAGGGAAGTTCAGGTCGGGAAGAGGACCATTATCCATGCAGGCACAGTCATAGGCAGCGATGGATACGGATTCGCGAAAGAGGGTGAAAAACATTACAAGATAACCCATGCCGGGACAGTCAGGGTCGGAGACGATGTCGAGATTGGCGCGAACTGTACTGTGGACAGGTCCGTCATGGGAGAAACCGTCATCGGGGACGGGTCCAAACTCGACAACCTTATTCATATGGCCCACAACGTGAAGATCGGCAGGAACTGCCTGATCCTTGGCCAGGTTGGAATCTCGGGCAGCACAACCCTGGGGGACAGAGTCGTCATGGCAGGCCAGTCAGGTGTGGTAGGTCACGCCATGATCGGCGACGACACCGTTATCGCCAGCAAGACAGCCGTTTTCAAAGGTTTACCAGCAGGCTCTCAGGTTGCCGGGATCCCTGCCATGGAAATGGGCCAGTGGCGAAGGTTGATGGTCCATTTGGGGAAGCTGGACACTCTGAACAGGAGAGTCAGGACCCTCGAGAGGGAGATTGTGAACATCACTGAGAAAGAAGGGGAGGAAGGTAAATGATGGACATTAACAGGATCATGGAGATACTGCCTCACAGGTATCCCTTCCTGCTTATCGACAGGATTCTGGAGATTAATCCCGGTAAAGGTGCGGTCGGGATCAAAAACGTCACTATCAACGAGGGTTTCTTTCAGGGCCATTTCCCGGGACATCCCGTTATGCCCGGTGTTCTCATCATCGAGTCCATGGCCCAGGTCGCTGGAATCCTGGCATTCGAATCCGCCGCCGAAGCCAGCGTGGCGGATGAAGAACCGGTGAACAAACTGGTCTATTTCATGTCCATCGATAACGTCAAATTTCGACGCCCTGTGGTACCTGGAGATCAGTTGCGGCATGAGACGGTCATACTCAAGATGAGGAGAAATATCATCAGCATTGGGGCGAAAACCTACGTCGGGGAGGAATTGGTTGCGGAGGGTGAGATGAAGGCCATGCTGGTCGACCGGGATCAGGCATCCGGGCATGGGAAAAAAGGGCCTTGAGCATGGGACCCGGCAAGCAGACCTCCATAGATCCCAGGGCGGTCGTTCATCCGGGGGCCGAACTGGACCATGGTGTCAGTATCGGGCCGTTCGCTGTTATAGGACCCAATGTTCGTATTGGTACCGGGACATCGGTTGCGTCACATGGCATTGTCGAGGGCAGGACCACCATGGGAAAGAACAATCGGGTGTTTCAGTTCGCTTCTGTCGGCAGCGACCCCCAGGACCTGAAGTACTCGGGAGAGGATTCGGAGCTGATAATCGGGGACGGGAACACGTTCAGGGAGTGCTGCACTGTTCACAGGGGAACGGCGGATGGCAGCAATGAAACCCGGATGGGCAGCGGCATCCTGCTCATGGCTTACTCACACGTGGCCCACGATTGTGTTGTGCATGACGGCGCTATCCTTGCCAACGGGGCAACCCTGGCCGGGCACGTCACCATTGAGGACGGTGCCATAATCGGCGGTCTTGCGGCAGTTCATCAGTTCTGCCGGGTCGGTACTCTGGCCATGCTGGCCGGCGGCAGCATGGCGACCAAGGATGTCCCGCCGTACACAATTGTCCAGGGGGACCGTGCAGCCCTGAAGGGGCTGAACCTCGTTGCCCTTCAGCGTAAGGGATTCTCATCGGAAACCATCACGGCGCTCAAATCCACCTACAGGATCGTGTTCAGATCCGGACTTGCCTTCGAGGAGGCGGCGGTGAAAGTGCGCCTGAATGTTGAGTCCTGCCCTGAAGTGGAGTACCTGCTCAACTTTCTTGTGTCCTCTGAGAGGGGTTTCGTTCGATGACGCTTCCATCAGGGACCCCGGTAGGGATGATAGCGGGTGAGGGGGAACTGCCTCTGGCAGCGGCCCGGTCCATGGAGGCGTCTGGTCAAAGCCTGTTCGTGGTTGCTCTTGAAGGAATCACATCAGAAAAGATCGAAATCCCCGGCCGGAGTGTCGCATGGAAGCCTTTTGGACAGTTTCAGTCGTTGCTGGATTCCCTGAAAGAAGCGGGAATTCGGGATCTCATCCTCATTGGCAGAATAGCGATAACAAGTATATTTGACCCTTCCCGGTTTGACGAGCGTCTCATGAAGTTGATGGCGTCATTGAAGGATCATCGTGGGAACGCCATCCTGGCAGGTATTGCGTCAGAATTTACAAGGGAGGGTTTCAGAGTCCTGTCCAATATAGACGCTGTTTCCAGTCTGACGACTCTTCCCGGGTTCATCGCCGGGCCACAACCGACCGAGGCCCAGTGGGAGGACATCTGTTTCGGATGGGGCCTCGCAAAGGAACTGGCTCGTCTGGATATCGGTCAGACCGTTGTGGTAAAGGAACGTTCAGTAGTGGCTGTCGAAGGTATGGAAGGAACCGACCGGACCATCCATCGGGCCGGGGAACTCACACCGGGGAACCTTGTGGTCGTTAAAGTCTCCAGCCCTGATCACGATTTCCGCTTCGATGTCCCCACGGTTGGCAGTGAGACGGTCAGATCCCTCTCAAAGTCTGGCGGCGGAGTACTTGCTGTGGAAGCCGGCAGAAGCTTTCTCCTGGACAGGGACAATCTGTCCCGGATAGCCAAGGAAGAGGGAGTATCGGTGGTTGGGGTGGATAGTGAATATTTAGAAAGTGAAAAGTGGAAAGTAGAAAGGTGAAAGGGAACTGCGCGATTGTCATCGCGAGAACCAAAGGGACGAAGCGATCTCAGCAAGCTGAGACTGCCGCGGTCGCTGACACTCCCAGATTGCCGCGTCGGCCTTAGCTTACGGGCCTCCTCGCAATGACAGACGCTTTTCCTTAGATTTTGGACCCTGGATGCTGGATTCAACTCTTGGTCTCTGACCTGCGAACCCCCCGGCTCATCTCCGAAGCCATTTTTGCGACTCGGAACGAACAGCCTGGCTCACCCATCTTATTTCGGACCTCTGACAAGTCCTGTTGGATGTTTTCGCGATAATCCTGGTCATCGAGAATTCGAAGGATCTCCTCAGCGATCACCCCTGGTGTGGCCTGGTCCTGGATAAACTCCTTTACAACCCCTGAACCCGCAACAATATTGACGAGACCAATGTGGGGGACCCTAATCATTCTGCTGGCGATGGAATATGTGATGGGAGACACTTTGTAAATGATAACCATCGGTGTCTTCGTCAGAGCTACCTGAAGAGTCACTGTTCCGGATACCGCAATCACAGCGTCACTGGCGTTGGCGACATCGTAGATGTTGTCCTGAACGATGGTAACCGGAAGCGATGATCGTGCAAGGCGCCGGATGAACATGTTTCGATCCAGAAAAGGCGCAAGAGGCAAAAGGAAACTGGTTTGGGGTTTGCTTTGATAAATATTCTCGGCGGCTTTGATTATGGTATCCAGATTATAGCGGATCTCATTCTGCCGGCTTCCGGGAAAGAGCCCGATAACGGGACCTTCCGATTCGATACCATGCTCGCTGAGGTAATCTGTGCGATCGCGGATAATCTCTATCTCGTCGAGAAGAGGGTTGCCCACGTACTCCACCTCGATGTCCAACCCTCTATATATCTCGGGCTCGAATGGGAGGATGACAGCAAGGCGATCAACTACTTTAGCAATTTTGTGGATCCTCTTCTTTCGCCATGCCCAGACCTGTGGACTGATATAATACAACACAGGGACACCCGCCCTCTGGGCATGCCCGGCCAGACGAAGGTTGAAATCTGGATAGTCGATGAGAACAAGAAGATCCGGAGGTTGTGGATCCATCAGGATCGACTTGATCTGGTTAAAGGTTCTGCGGATGATGGTAAAATGAGCTATGACTTCCACCAGACCTGTTACCATCAACTGGTCGTTGGGAATAAGAATTTCGCAGCCGGCACTTTCCAGTGACGACCCACCCACCCCGAAGAAGGAAAGGCCGGGATCTGTTTCGCGGGCTGCTCGAACGAGACCGGCGCCGTGGTGATCTCCCGATGTCTCTCCGGCGATGATCAATGCCCTTCTCCCATCCTGGTTGTCGTTACCCATTATTCAAAAACACTATCCTTATCCTCGTAAAAAGGCAAATTGTCTAAGGGACAACTGTATTCTCCCAGCGTAAAATGGTATGTTCTTTATACAGATACC